>JACRCC010000035.1 GCA_016234405.1 Deltaproteobacteria bacterium
GGCCGGATTTGTCTCGCGCCCTTTGCAGACAGCAGCCCCGAGCACCGCGAAGTCCCTCCACATGTCCCCGGTCTCCGACATCTGCTTTGCGGCTTCGAGCACGGCCGGGGCCTTCAATATCTCATAAGCCTCCTGCAAAAAAGCGGTGTACATAAACCTGAAGCCGGCTCCGCCCGTTCCTATCTCCTCCTGCATCCTTACGACGCTGCCTACGAAGGTTATCGCCTTATCGCGTCCGAACCGCTCCGGCCACGTATTCAATCGCCTTGCAAGAAACCGTATCCCGCGAACGCCTATAAAAAACATGAGCGGCAATCCGAGCATCTGCTTGCAGGTGGACCGTATGCCCTTGATAACGGCCTTTTTAATGTCCGGATTCGCGGGCATCCTTTCCGGATAAAAGAGAAACCCCTTGGGGGCGAAAAGCCCTTTGGAAAAACGCGCCCTCTCAAGGTCTTCCGCCGGACAGACGACCGGATATTCGAAGACCGGATCGCTTATCTTGTAGTCCTCTCCCTCTTTATCGAAGACGACGAGGTGGTGGGCGTTGAACTGGAACCTCATGTCCCTCGGAAAATACGGCAGCCAAAATCCACCCGTCCTGAGACCCACGGAGACCCCTGTCTTCAAGAGCCTGTCAAGCTCGTCTTTGGCCTCGGCAGGGTCTTTGAACCGCATCTTTTTAACCGGTATCCCGAGCCTCTTGCAGGCTAATTTTATTATCCCGCCGGGCGCGCTCCTGTACGCGATAAGCGGGATGCCCCCTAACTTGATATACGGCATGTATACAAAAAATAGGCCGCTGCCGATGCCGAAGACCATAGGCTCAGTCAAGTCAAGCCCCCTGTCGCGCAAAAGCGCGCTCACTGTGCCGCTTTCGCAGTGGCCGGCGTGGCGGTGGATAAAGGGTCTTGTCATAGGGTTATTTTGAAGCCGATTTTTTTTCGGTGGAGATTTCTTTGGCGGAACTTCCTTTAGTGGAAATATCGCGGGCAAAGACATTTCTTTTCTGCGGAACTGCGGGAACCGAGGTCAGATCTTCAACCGTAATATTCAACGCCTCAGCATACCTAAGAAGTATCGCCGAGGGAAGGGCGGCAAAGGCCTTGGGCGCAAAATGCCTTTTCACCTGAAACCGCCAAAACCCGGCCGTGGAGGCCAAAAGCCGCGGCGTCATCTGACGCCTCAGCATGTGATATTTAAGCGGACTCACCTTACCGGAAAACGCCTCGACACGGGCCTCCTCGACCACGCGGTCTATCTCGGCGTTGGCCTGCGCGTTGACGATGTCTTCAACCGACCAGCCCTTACTCTGCACGACGACGTATTTGCCGTGCTCATCCTCCGCGTAACACGCGCGGCGCTGGCCTTCGGCCATACTCGATACTTCTTGCGGCACTTCTTTGGCCTTCATGTCTCATCCCTCATCCGTCCACCATAATCCGAATGCAGCTTTATACCACGGTGAGCAACATGTAACAAATCGAAAAACGCGCGCTCTCGGGTATATAGCACAGGAGTTTATCCCCTTTTTTGATCCTGCCGGAATACAGCATCTCTTCGAGTATCAGGTAGATGGCCGCGGAACCTATGTTGCCCTTGACCGTCAGGTTCGTGAACCAACGCTCAAAGGGTATCTCGAAGCCCGCCTTTTTCATGGCGCCGCTTAGCTTGGGTTTAAAATATTCGGATGAATAATGCGGGAGGAACCACGCCACGTCCTTAGCTTTAAGCCCTCTCCTTGCCGCTATCGTGAGAAGCGCCCTGTTGACCGAGACGTGTATAATGTGCTCATCGAGCACCCTCGCGTCCTGTTTTACGGAGAAGTAGCTCTCCTTCAAGACCGCACCGAGGTCGTCGGTCTCCCTCCACCCCTTGAGGCTCCCGTCTTCTCTTTTCACGGCGCCGCTGTACATGCACACCGGCATGTCGCCCGCGTAGGAGATATACTCTATCCAATCCACGCGCAGGCTCATCTTGTCCGGGTTCGGTTTAGGCGAAAGGAGCGCGGCGCCGGCCCCGTCGGAGAGCATCCAGCGCAGAAAATCTTTCTCAAAGGCCAGCGACGGATTATTTTCAAGTTTATCCACGCGGGCCAAAATTTCCGATTCGAAGTTGGATGCGCGCATGAAGGACGACGCCAACTCCGACCCGGTTGATACCGCCTTTTTAAAGAAACCCAACGCCACGCCCATATAGGCGTACTTCATGGCCGTCATTGCGGACGAGCAGACCCCGGCGGTCGAGACGACCTCGCACGGCGGGCTTGAAAGCTCCCCGTGCACCATGTGGGCGTGCGCCGGCAGCAAGACGTCCGCGCTGGAGGTGCCGCAGCAAAGACAATCCATCTCAGGGAGCGCAAAGCCGTTTTTTTTAGCAAGCTCGCAAACGGCCTCGGCCGCGAGCTGCGCGTTAGTGTGCGTATACTTGCCCGTTGCCGGGTCTATGGCGTAGTATCTGGTCTTTATGCCGTTATTTCTTAATACGAGCTTTCTTGAACGCGACGGCTTGCCGCCGACCATGCCGAGTATGCCTTCCATCTCATCGTTCCCGACGGGCGCGTTCGGCAAAAACGACGCCAGTCCAGTAATGTAAACCTCTCTTGTCATGTTGTTTCCGGTATGTTTTTTCTTTAGGTTGCCTCAGGTGTCATCATGAGCGGAGCGAATGATCTGCTTATATTTTCCATGTTATTTCCTCACTTCTTAGAAGCAGATTCTTCACTCCGCTCAGAATGACAACAAGAAAGTGCGCTATCCTCTCGCCATCCTCTCCAACGAAGAACCCGAAGGCTCCTCAAGTCTTGCAACCTGCTCGGCGAGCCTTTTTTTGAAGACCCTTCCGAATATCATTCTCACGACAACGCCTAAGGGCACGACGGTTACTATCATCGCCAATAGAAAGATGACGTAGACCATTGTGAGCGCCTTTCTCAACCCGGCCTCACGAGACCCTAACGCAAGGAGGAGTTTTCCCCATACGTAAAAACTTCTGTGCGCTATCTTTTCGCTTCCGATGTATGAAGGGTTTACCTTCACGGCCCCGAGGCCCGTTAGGAGAGGGCCGTTAATCGGCCCCGCGTCCCTTGTGAGCGCATCGGCTATGGCTCTGCCGAACCTTGCGGCCCCCGCGATATCCTTCTTGCTCACGCCCGCCGGAGGGAATCCCCAAAAGCCGTCTTTCTTCCCGGTCATCAGCCATCTCGGAGTGGTAACGAACGTAGTGAGCGGCGGCCCCGGATCAACAAGCGCGACGTTGTCTATAAGCCGCGCCCCGGCCTCCGTCAGCAGCCTTTTCATCTTCTCCTGCGCGTTCAGCCACATGTTGCGGCAGACGATGAGGGTTATGACCGGCTTGCCCTTCAAGACCCGCGCCGCTTCGGACTTCAAAAACCCGGTCATTGGCAAAGACGGGGACAGAAACCAGACCTGATACGCCAATATCACGAGGTCGAAATGCCCGTCCGGGTCGAAAGATACCGGCTTCATCTCCGGAGCCACCATGTGCACGGCCTCCGGAAAGACGCTGAAAAACGCGAAAAAAGGCCACGGGAACGGATACGGTTTTTTCGGTTGGATATTCTCCCAGACGACCTCTATATCCGGTCTTCCCTCAAGAGGCGAGACCATGGAGCGCGCGGCATCGGTGAGCTGACCGGTCTGCGAATAATGCAGCACAAGGACGCGGCGCACGGAGACTCCCTACCTATAAACCCCGGCAACTTCCGTGGCCTTGCCTGCGGCGTCGAATCTCACGCCGATATTGGTGGTAAACGTCCCCTTCTTCCATATCCACTGGCTGCCCTTCATTATCTCGTCATAGGTCATGCCTTTGGTCGAGTTCTTTCCGTCAATATACATGGGCGCGCACAGGGCCATGTAGACCTGTTCCTTGGTCATCCCGACCCTCGGGACGCCGCTTTTAATGTCCCCGGCGTGCGCCCCGCCTCCGACGCTTACCGGACTTTTGGATACGAACTTCGCAAGGAACTGGGCTCCGTCGCCGACCTTCATCGTGAAAGTACCGCCGTTAGGCTCGGTCATGGTCGTCCCGTCTCCGGTGAGTTTCGTGCCGACCGCGATATTTCTCTGCTTAGCGTCGGTCCTCCAATTTTCCCACGTAACATAATTGCCCTTATCAAGAACCTTCATGTTGCACCTTGCATAATAGGTCTCGGCCTTGGCCTCCAACGGATGCGACGCGAAAACAATGCCAAAACCAACGGCCGCCAACACAAGAAATTTGTTACGCATGACAGACCTCCTGTTTTTGTTTTCTAAAACGTTGTTTGTCTGAAGCTCCAAACACAAAAAAACACGGAAAAAAGGCATTATGCCCATGAGCGGACAATCTATATCTTTAGACTAAAAGTTAAATCAAGTCAAGCGAAATCTTGACGGAATTTCCGCAAAAAACGTCTGATTTAGCTCAAAAAACGCCCACTTATATCCGCAGCCCAAGACACTTCAACGCGGCTTATATGCGGTGGTGTTTTTCGCAACACCCGGCATCGCAATGCGCCCGAAGCTCAGCATATAGAGCGCCTCGGCTATAAGACCGAATCCGAGCGTGACGGCCCGCTTCAAATCCTCCGGAGGCCTGGTTACCCCGCCGATAAAGGTGTGCGCCCCGGTAAATCCGGCCTTTTGCAGAAGCGTCTTTATAGAGGCCGCCGAAAAATCGTTCAAATGAAAGGGCGGGTCATACAGGTTGTTGTTTATCCCTAAGACCGACAGCGCCTTTACTATGGGCGTCGTATGCGGCAGACGGAGAAGCAAAAATCCGCCAGGCCTTAAAATCCTTTTCACCTGCAAGAGAGCCTTTAGGGGGTCGGGGATATGTTCAAGCACGTAGAACATCGTAACAACGTCAAAAGACCCGTCAGCCAACGCGACCGTATCGAGCGTGCCGAGCCTCACGTCAAAACCCCGCTTTGCCGCGTATCCAACGGCGGTCTTCGACACGTCCATGCCGGAGGCCGCAAATCCCCTTTCCCGCATCTCGTCGAGAAAAAAGCCGTAGCCGCATCCTATATCAAGGACACTGCCCCCCTTAGGCGCCCTCCTTGCTATCTCCGCGGCCGCGTTTGAGAATACGGTTTTCATGTAATCTTGCCAGCTCTCCGGGTCTTCCATCTTATCGGGCAGATAGGAGAGATAGAGCCCGGCCAGCGTCTTTTCATCGGGTCTGGGGTTTACGTAGACGAAACCGCACTGGGCGCAAGCCACGACCCTGTAGGAGTTCTGGACCGCGATGAGTCTTTCCTCCGATGCCCCGCAGACGTTGCAGGCCACGCTAATCTCCCCGCTCCCCGTTGCAATGTTTCGCGGCAACGGGGGCCCCGCCTCTTTAGAAAAGAGGGGAGTATCATTGGCGCCGGTCATATAGTCCTCACGAGGAGTTTTAAAAACCGCATTGTGTCAGTGAACTTATTTATGTTGCTCGGCGCGCCGTTATAGATGGTCTTTATGGGGATGAACGATATCTTGTAACCGGCCTTGCCGGATTTTATGAGAAGTTCCGACTCCGTGTCGTAGTGTGAGGTCTCGAGACGAATGCCCTTTAACACCGTGGAGTTGATGGCCCTGAACCCGCACTGCGTGTCGGGAACGCGGCACCTGATAAGACGCGATATCAGCCCGGACATGAATTTATTCGTGAGCCTTCTTACCACAGGCATACGCCCTGCCTCGAAGAGGCGCGACCCGACGATGATGCTCGTCCCGTTCTTGGTCATGGCCTCGACAAACCGCGGCACGTCTTGCCAATCGTGCTGGCAGTCGCTGTCCATGGTTATCACCCAGTCGTAGCCCTTTGCCACGGCGTAGTTAAAACCCGTCCTCAATGCCGCGCCCTTGCCTTGATGCCTCTGGGTTATGACCTCCACGCCCGTGCCCCGGGCTATTTCAGGCGTGGAATCCGTGGACCCGTCGTCCACGACAACCACGTCGCTTGCGACCTTCGTGAGGTTGCCAAGAAGCGTCTTGATGTATTTCTGTTCGTTGTACGCGGGTATTATAATAAGGTATTTCATCTCAAACCTATAAACTCCGAGCCGCAGCCCCGCAGGCGTTCCCGCGCCGGAGCGTGGGAACGATAACCGTGGAGATGACCGCAAAGGCGCAGGCAGCCTCTTTTGTGTAAGCGATGCTCAAAAAAATTTCCTTCCCGGCCGCAAACGAGGCGGCCTTTGACCGAAGCGCCGCACAAGGCCGGCCATTGGAATCGTTTACGACCTCTATATCCTTCCAGCCCACGCCCTTGTCCCATCCGGTGCCCAGGGCCTTCATAACCGCCTCTTTTGCCGCGAACCTGCCGGCAAGATGCCTGTGGGGGCGCCTTTTGGCGAAGACATACGCCTTTTCCCGGTTTGTGAGGAGCCTTTCCACAAAGGCGGCGTCACGGACGTTAGCCTTAAACCTCTCGATGACGGCTATGTCAATACCCGATGAAATCGGCAAGGCGCACCTCGAAACCGCGTAGATCGGGTTGGCCCGCTCGCGGAGTTTACACTGAAGCGTTGCGAATGTGCTCAGGGTAAACTCCACGGACCCAACACTGCGTTCCCACGCCGGAGCGTGGGAACGATAACCTATTCGACCACCTTTATCTCAAGCCGAGGCCGTCTACCCACAAGATGCCTCCACCCGCAGAACTTCTTACAGGGGACGGAATAGGCGCCGGTCTTATCGGGCGTAAACTCCACGGTTACGGATTGTTTTTCGGGAATAAGCACTTCCTTCTTGATTCCGAACTCGCTTAGATCAACAGAATGGTCAACGTCGAGGGAGGTAAACTTCAGCGTTACCTTCTGCCCCTTCTTTAAGGTTATCTCGGACGGCGTAAAGCTCGGCTTATCGGCCTTGATTTCAAAAAACACGCCTTCTGCAACCGCGCTTACAACGGGGACCGTCCCACCCCCGCTGACTGTCCCAACCTCATCAGCAGCAAACGCAACATTTGAAATCATAAGAACCGCCGCAAGCGCCGCAAAAACCATTATCCTTTTCATCTTCATACTTGCCTCCTTTATTGTTTACGCCTTAGCTGACTTTGACATTTGAGTTATCCTTATTTGCCCCCATCACTATCTCGCCCTCGGCAACGGTCTTGTCCTTGACAACGGCCTTGACGGAGAAACCCGCGATATTAGAAAAACTCTCTTGGGCCTCGGCAATAAGGGTTACGGTGTCGCCGGGCGAGACCTTAGTCTTGAACTTCATGTCCTTGACCTTCGCAATATACGCGCCCGTTGCCTTTTCATCACCGTGATTCATAACAAGGCCCGCAAGCTGGGCCAGGGCCTCGATAATCAGCGCCCCCGGCATGATGGGGTCGTCCTTGAAGTGCCCCTGAAAAAACTCCTCGTTGGCGGTGACGTTTTTAATTGCTACGCCGCGGACGCGGCTTATCTCTATAACCTTGTCCAAAAACCTGAACGGATACGAGTGCGGCAGTCTTCCGAGCGCGTCATTTGACATTGAGATATTGGCGCCGTTGCGCTACGCCTTAGTGGTTTTGACGTATTCGGCTATCGTATTTACGTTGACGAGGACCTTTTCAGCAACGGCCTTGTCGCTAATGACGATGCCGTATTCCTTCTGAATTCCCACCACGAGTTCGAGCGCGTCTATGGAATCAAGGCCCAGGCCGTTGTCTCCCTCTCCGAAGAGAGGGGCATCGTCTTTTATGGCGTCAGGGTCCATCTTTAGCTTCAATCTTTTGACGAGCATCTCTTTGATGTTTTTTTTAAGTTCCTGCACATTTACCGCCTCGTTGATTTATTGAAAAACCTGCCCTCGCATTGTCCCGGATAGAGGCATTCGAGGGCAAGCGAAGACTCAGACCCGTTAGTCTGAGCTACGGGATTCCTCCGCTTACGATTATCGTCTCTCCGGTTATGTATGAAGCCTCCGCAGAGGCCAAAAACCTCACGACCCCCGCGACCTCGGCGGCCGCGCCGAAACGTTTGAGCGGTATCATGTCAAGGAAACGCTTTTTTATATCCTCGGGCATGTCGTTTATCATCTCGGTTGCAATGACCCCGGGCGCGACCGCGTTTACGCGGATGCCGAAGGGGGCGAGTTCCTTGGCGGCGGCCTTGGTGAATGCTATAACGCCCCCTTTTGCGGCTGAATAGTTCGTCTCTCCGGCAAGACCCGTTATCCCGCTCATCGAAGATACGTTTATTATCGCGCCGCTCCTTTGCGATATCATCTGCCTGACGGCGGCCTTTGAGCAGTTGAAGACGCCCTTGAGGTTGGATTCTATCACGGAGTCCCAGTCCTTTTCGTCGAGCAGCATCAGGAGTCCGCCCTTCAGGATGCCCGCGTTATTGACGAGCACGTCGAGGCGTCCATATTTTTCCACCACCTCGTCTATCATCCTGTTTACTTCCTCTGCCTTTGACACGTCGGCGCATATCGCATGGGCCTCTGCGCCCTTTTCCCTGATGTTCGTTACAAGACCCTTTGCCCTTCCTGCGTTTGAAAGATAATTGATGACGACGGTATCGTGGTTTGCGGCAAACGAAAGGGATATCGCCTCTCCGATGCCCCTGCTCCCGCCCGTAACCAAAACAACCCTTTTATCCGTTACCGTAGACGCCATAGAAGTAAAACCCGTCTTTTATTTGGACATTGTTTTTAACACATCCGGCCCTAAAAAGCAATTTGTTACAGCCCGGCGTATATCACGAAATAGACCTGCGTTGTGCCGTCATGATTAAGCCCCTTTGCAACGCCGAGCGCCGGGGTTATCTCTATGAAATATCCAAGCGCAAGGTCGAGGCGCAGCTCCGCGCCCACGCCGGTCTTGAGCCTTTTTACCGTAAAGCCCGTGTCGTCGTCCCACACCTGTCCGGTGTCCGCGAATATTGCGCCGTGAAGCCTGTCGAAGAATATCGGCTTGGTGTTTACCCCGCGGATGAGATACCAAACCGGAGAGCGCATCTCGGCCGTTGCGGTACCCGCAAACTTTCCGGTGGTGGAACGGGACGGAAAACCCCTCAATGGAAATTCCGTCTGACCCGGGTTTCCGCCGAGACCAAAGGCCTGCTGGGCAGTCGCGTCGCCTGAGGAAACGCCGCCCTTAAAATTCAAGTGGATGACGGTATGCCGGAGTCGCTCGCCGTTGAACGGAAGGCGCGCATATTCGGAAAGCTCAGCAATAAATTCCCTTGACGTAACCTCGGCCCCGGTGACCCTGCCGTAGTATCTGTAAATAATACTCGCGTCCTTGCCCTCTTCTCTGCTTATCGAATAGGGATATTTCAGGGACGTTGAAAAATCAAGGGCAACAAAGGCGTTATTCCTCCTGCCCTCAAAAACTTCCACGCCCTTGAAACGCCCGTCAACCGTCTCCGACTGCGCGCTTTGTCTCTTAGCCTGAAAACCTATTGTCAATCTGTATCGCGCCTCGAGGCGGTTGAAGGGCACGCGCGCGGCGGCCGTTGCAGCCGTTTCCCTCTCATAGTAATCGCCTTTTTGGAGAAGGTCGGCGTAAAGCACGGGCCTTGAATATGCCCGCAGTATAATGGTCGGGTAGAGGTAATCGTTCAGATACAAGGCGTCGAAGTACTTCTCGCCGTTTAAAGTCCCGTCCGAGGCCTCGAGATAATACGTGTTGTAGCCGAGCACGTCTTGACCTATGGTGAATGCGCCGATGACCGAGCCGTCTTTGTCGCCTGATAATGACGGCAGCCAGAACCTCGGCGCAAGGGTCTTGGACGCGGAATATGGAGTTGCCGGCGGGGACGCAACCCCCTGCGCCTCTGGCGACGGGGGGATAACTCCGCCCGAGAGCGCTTCCGTAGACGGTGCAATACCCCTCTCAATCCAGTACGGGGTGATTGCAACGGTCGGCGCGGGAGATTGCGGGTTGAAATCCGTTGACACTATTCTAAAACCCGTTGATGAATAGCTTGAAAACGCGACGGTCTTATTATCAGGAGACACGTCCGGGTGCATTGCGCCTCCGAGCACGTGGGTTATCTGGGTTTTGCTCCCGTCGGCGATGGAATACGAGAAGAGATTAAAAACACCGGTCTCGTCGCCGGAATAAATAATGGTTTTTCCGTCACGCGGCGAAGGGGGATTACCCCCCCATGTAATGCTTGCTATGTCGTAAGGGGCTTTAAATAAAATCCTTGTTTCTTTAGTCTTTACGTCTAATACGTTTAAGCTGCTCTCTCCGTTATTGTCCTTGAGGACAAAGACAATGAGCGTCCCGTCAGGAGACCAGCGCGGAGAGGCAACGCGCATGAGTTTGTATGAGGTCAATTGTTCGAGCTTGGGTTCTCCCGCGTCAAACGTAAGAAGCCCCAAGTTCGTGTTCCCCCTTTCGCTCACTATGACCGCGAAGATTTTTCCGTCAGGAGAGGCGTCCGGTTCCTTCACACGCATCCCTTTGGTGAGCCGCTCCGTCTTTTCCGTTGCGAGGTCGTAGACGTATAAGTCGCTGTAGATATTGAAACCACCAACGACCTCGGCCTGAGCGAAGTATATGCGGCTCGAATCAGGAGACCATGCAACGGACTTGTCCGAGTATCTCCTGCGTATCTTGTGTTCGGGCGCTCCGAGCGCAGCGCCCGCGATGATTATGGAGCCGTGTTCATGCGGGTCCGACCTGTTATACGCGACGAATTTGCCGTCAGGTGAGTACCGAGGGTGGGTCAACTCTTCCCCGTCCGAGCTTATGGTGTGAGTCTCCGTAAAGGGCTTCGAGGTCAGCGCGACTATCCGGCCGCCCTGCTCCTTTTTGAGGTCATCGGTCATTTCATCGTAAAGGGTGACGTAGTTCTCTCCCCTTAAAAGTCTCGAAGGAACGCCGTTTAAAAAATAGGGGTATCTGCCGGAGTGCGAGTAGGTGAGGTCCGCAAGGGTCTTGACGCCGTATTTGTCGGCGATATATTTGTGAAGCCTAAGGCCGAACATGTACGGCATGTGCCCGTTTGGCCAGTACGGGGGTTCTCCGTTTATCTTGCTTATCGCCGGAAAATTATTCTCCGCCACGGCCATCCTGAAGACCATCTCGTAATACGCGCTCCTGCCCCTGCCGGCCTTGGTGTTTTGGGTCTCGGACCACGTGGCAATGCCCTCCAGCCACCAGCGCGGCAAAAAGACGTTAGGCGGGGCCGTTGACAGGAACACGAGAAACGAAAGCATGTCGCCGCCGGGCAGGGGCTTGCCGAATATCTTTCTTGCGAGCTTGGAATACCCTCTGGCCGGGTCCATCGTGAGTATGTGCGTGTACTCGTGCACGATGAGCATCTTTAACCAATCGTCGTACTCGCCGATGGTCATGTCCACGTAAGGAGGGGTTGCCTGAACGAATATAACGTTATAAGGCAGCACGGTCGCGCTGCCGTTTGCATAGTCGGAATCGTCTATGAGCACCATCTGTGTCTTTTCAAACGGCGCCCAGCGGAAATCAGCCGAGAGTTTGTCGTGGGCCTCCTCAGCGATCTTCGCGGCCTTTGAAGCCGCCTCTTCCAACCCCTGATGGAAGTGTATGGAGAAGTGGGGCGTCTCGATGGTCGAGAACTTGAATGACGGGTCGAGGTTCGCGGCCGACGCGGCGGAGACGCTTAGAAGCAAGAAGATGACCGTTAGAATTAGACGCGGGGTTGTTTTGGTCATGTTGGTTTTCATCCCTTCGCCGCCCGCAGCATCTCTATTATCCGCTCCCTTTCGTCCGCCGAGAAATAAAAGACCTCTATCTTGCCCTTGCCGCGTTTATCGTTTACCGCGACCTTTGTGCCGAAAAGGAGCCTCAGTTCGTCTTCGAGCGGTGTTGCGCTCGTTTTTGCAACGGTCTTTCCTTTTTTTCCTGCCGAGGGCGAGCAAATGGCCTCGGCCTCTCTGACGGAAAGCCCCTTTGAGATTATCCTTCTGCAAAGCTCTGTCTGGGCAGAGTGTCCCGCAAGAGAGAGTATTGCCCTTGCGTGGCCCATGGTAATCGCGCCGTTTACGAGTTCATCCTTGACCTCGGGCGGAAGTTTCAGGAGCCTTAAATGGTTGGCGACCGTTGCGCGGTCCTTGCCCACTTTTTTTGCGACCTCGTCCTGCGAGAGACCTAAGCCAATGAGATTTTTATAGCCCTCGGCCTCCTCGACGGGGTTCAGCTCTTCCCGCTGGATGTTTTCTATTATCGCAAGTAGAAGACACTCCTCGTCGCTTGCCTCCCGTATAATTATCGGGACTTCCTTTAAGCCCGCGAGCTTTGCGGCCCGCAGCCTCCTCTCTCCGGCTATAAGCTCGATTCCGTTAGGGGTCTTCCTTGCCACAAGCGGCTCGATGATGCCCTGTTCCTTTATTGAGCTTGCGAGGTCTCGAAGCGCCGCATCCTCGAACCTTTTTCTCGGCTGGACCGAACTTGGTGAAATATCGCCTATGGGGCAGAGCCTGAAACCCTCTTTTTCGTGCGAACTACCCCCTGCCCTTTCGGGCATGGGATATGAGTCGCCGAGTAGCGCGCTTATGCCTCTACCCAAAACTTTTTTCTTGTCCGCCATGTTTGCACCTATAACTATTCGATTTTATTAAGAAACCTATTGATTAATTCCTTATTATGGCGTCATTGGAGCAAAGCGACGTCCGTGTAGCGCAGCTCAGACCTTTAGGTCTGAGTCTGAGTTTATTCAGGGCTAAAGCCCTGAGCTACATAAGACTTAAACAATTTAATTACGCGATGCCCTTTTGCCGTTTAAGACTATCTCTTTTGCAAGCTCCATGTAGCTTATCGCGCCGCTTGAGTTAACGTCATAGAGGATTGCAGGCTTGCCAAAAGACGGGCTTTCCGATAATCTTACGTTTCTCGGTATCATGGTCTTAAAGGTCATGTCTTTAAAATGGTTTTTTATCTCATCCACCACCTGATGGGCAAGCCTGTTTCTCGAATCGAACATGGTAAGGAGTATGCCTTCTATCTCAAGGCCCGGGTTGAGCTTTGCCTTGACTACCCTGATGGTTTTCAGTATCTCGCTTATCCCCTCGAGGGCGTAGTACTCGCACTGAAGCGGTATAATCACCGAATCCGCGGCCACGAGGGCGTTTACGGTCAGAATACTCAACGACGGCGGGCAGTCTATGAATATGTAGTCGAATCCGTTGGTTAGCCCCGTTAATCGTTCCTTGAGCCTAAATTCCCTTGCCATCTCGTCAATAAGCTCAACCTCTGCGCCTATGAGGTCCCTTGAAGAAGGGGCGAGCTTCAGGAACTTCAGGGCCGTATCCTTGAGCATGGGCAACAAGTCGGTCTCGGCGATTATCGCCTGATAAACCCCTGCCCCGTTTTTCTCCACCCCAACCCCGCTCGTGGCGTTTGCCTGAGGGTCGAAATCAACAAGCAGCACCCGCCGTTCCGCCACCGCAAGCGAGGCCGCGAGGTTGACGGCCGTGGTTGTCTTTCCCACCCCGCCTTTTTGGTTGGCTATGGCGATTATCTTACCCATATCTTATAGGCCATAAATATACGCCACCTCATTCCAATATGTAAAGTTAAAAAAGGCTCGCAAGATGTTCCACGTGGAACATTATTATCTGGCGCGTCTTATAACCACGACCGTCGTCGTCCTCTTTGAGAATGGCAGCGGCGCTTCAAAGACCTCAAGCGTGCCCATGCCGTCAATGCCTGAAGCGGCCTTTAGCTCCTCTGTAATCGCCATGCCCTTTATCGCAAGCATAATTCCGTCAGGCTTTAAAAACGGCAAACCCATTAAAATAAAAGACTTTAATTCGCTGAGGCCGCGCGCAGTAACGCAGTCAAACGAGTTCTTGTATGCGGCGGCTACGGCTCTGTCCTCTGCCCTGCCGGCAAAAGCCTCAATCCCCTTGAGCCCGAGCGTCCTTATTACGTGGCGCATGAAAAAAACTTTTTTATGAACTGAATCAAGGAGCGTTACGTTCAACCCCGGCATTGCAAGTTTTAAGGGGATCCCCGGAAACCCTCCGCCTGAGCCGATATCCAAGAGCCTACCCGTACCCTTCAAAAATCTGCAAAGCGTGAGGCTGTCAAGAAAGTGCTTTACGACGATATCCGCGTCCGATTCAATCGCAGTGAGGTTTATCTTCTTATTCCAGGCCTTAAGCTCGTCTTTGTATTTTGTGAATTTTCCGGCGCTTGCGCCGTCGAGCGTAACGTTCAACATGGCCGCGCCTTCCGTTAACATCTCTTTGAAGTCTTTGGCCATATTATCTGCTTCGGGGATACGCCCCGGTCTTCCTGAGATGTATCATGAGCATTGACATTGCCGCGGGCGTTACGCCAGAAATCCTTCCTGCCTGACCTATGGAGGCCGGGCGCGCGGCCTTCCATTTTTCTATAATCTCGGTCGAGAGTCCTGAAACCTCCGAATATGACAATCCCTCGGGTATCTTTATGCCCTCGAACCTTTTGAACCTTTCGGCCTCTTCGATTTGCCTTTTTATGTAGCCTTCGTATTTGGTCTCTATCTCGATTGTCTCCGCTATATCGGCCGGGCAATCGGCCTCTACCCCGGCAAGGGCAAAAACATTATGAAGACCCATGTTCGGACGCCTCAAAAGCTCCCGTAGAGAGGTGGTCTTTTTTATCTCGCCAATGCCGGAGGATGTTAACGCCGAGTTGAAGGCAGCGGTAGGGTTTACCTTTGTGGAGTCAAGCAACTCGCTGATTTCTTTATATTTTACCCTTTTGTCGAGGAATACGCGGTAATCGTCGTCCTTGACGATCCCTGCGCTAAAACCCCTTTCGGTTAGCCTCCAAATGGCGTTGTCTTCGCGCAGTATCAGCCTGTGCTCGGCCCTTGACGTAAACATCCTGTAGGGTTCCTTCGTGCCCTTTGTTACGAGGTCATCTACCATCACCCCGATATACGCCTCGGATCTATCGAGGACAAACGGGTCTTTACCTTGTATCTTGAGGCCCGCGTTTATCCCGGACATCAACCCCTGGGCCGCTGCCTCCTCGTACCCAGATGTGCCGTTTATCTGGCCCGCGAGATACAGGCCTGCTACGGTCTTTGTCTCAAGAGTAAGTTTTAGTTGCGTTGGCGCCACAAAATCATATTCTATGGCGTAGCCAGGCCGCAGCATCTCCACGCCTTCAAGCCCCTTTATGGTTTGCAGGAACTTTAGCTGAACGTCCGCCGGCAAAGACGTGGACACCCCGTTAGGATAGACCTCTATCGTGTCGTATCCCTCTGGTTCGAGAAATACCTGATGCCTAATCCTATCCGGGAACTTAACGACCTTGTCTTCGATGGAAGGGCAGTATCTTGGGCCTATGCCCTCTATGACGCCGCTGTACAAGGGAGATCTGCCGAGGTTTTCGCGTATCACGCGATGGGTCTCGATATTCGTGTAAGTGATGTGACATGGAAGCTGCCTGCGCGTAAAAGGAGGGGACCACGCTGAAAATAGTTTGAACTGCGCCGCATCCTGAAGTTCTTGAACCATTGTATTGGAATAATCTATCGTCTTTGCATTGAGTCTGGGACATGTCCCGGTCTTAAGCCGCCCCATTGCAAAGCCGAGCGATTTTAAGGATTCCGAGAGCAAGACGCTTGCCTTATCCCCGGCCCTTCCACCGGGGTAGTTCGTGAGGCCTACGTGTATAAGGCCGCGAAGAAAAGTCCCCGTAGTAACGATAACCGCTCTTGCCTTAACGACATCTCCGGTATCGAACCTCACGCCCTCTACGATTTTCGCGCCATTCGGCCCGCTGCCTACAATGAGTTCCTCTACGACGGCCTGAAGGAGTTTTACGTTTTCCTCGGCCTCAAGCACAACCCTCATCCTTTGTTTGTAAAGGGTTCTGTCGGCCTGAATGCGAGTTGCCCGCACCGCAGGGCCTTTGCTGTGGTTTAGCGTCCTGTATTGTATGGCCGCAGCGTCGGCAGCGAGCGCCATCTCTCCGCCGAGGGCGTCAATCTCCCTTACGATATGCCCCTTTGCGGTTCCGCCTATCGCCGGATTGCACGACATCTGCCCGATGGTGTCGAGGTTCATGGTTATCACAAGGGTGGGCAGACCCATCCTCGCAACGGCAAGGGCCGCCTCGCATCCGGCGTGCCCCGCGCCTATGACTATACAATCGTACTTCATGGTTGATATGTCCCGCTCCCCGAAAAACCGTTAGATGTTCCACGTGGAACATCGCCGTGAAAACGCATTGCGGACTGATTTGTTATTTTAAAAATCTTTTGCCCTTGTGTCAATAAAATTGAGGAGGGGGATATTTGTATATTTATGCTAACTATTTGATTTGCTTAATAAAAATAGTCATTGACATTAAAATAAAAATCAGTATACTTCTACCCTATGTCAAAATCCAAACTGAAAACCAAAAAAGCAACGAAGGCGAAAAAAAAGCCGGTAAGGGCCGCAAAAAAACCCGTCAAGCCCGTTAAAAAAGGGAAGACCCCCAAGGCAAAACCCAAGGCCAAAGGGAAAAAACCCCCTAAACCGTCCGCAAAAAAGACGGCGGCATCGTCAAGGCAGTCCTTCAAAAAAGAAATAATGAAGCAGCTCGTCATTGCCAAGGATAAGATAGTGCATGAAGTTTCTCATAAGGTCAAGGCCGAGAGCGACGTGACCAAGCACGAGATAGGCGACATCTACGACATCGCAAGCAACGAGCGCGAACGGGAACTAAACCTCACCTTCGGAGACAGGGACAGGGAAAAACTCTCGGAGATAGACGACGCGCTCGAGAGGATAAAGGAAGGCAGCTACGGCGCCTGCGAGGAGTGCGGAGAGCCCATCGCCGAAAAGAGGCTCAAGGCCCTGCCCTTCACGAGGGTATGCGTGGAGTGCCAGTCCAAGACCGAAAGGGAGCAAAAAATAAAGGGCAAATTCGAGGAAGAATCCGGCCTCGGCATCATGGAAAAATCGGAAGGCGAAGAAGAAGAGTTTTAGCGGCCGCGTTAAGGAGAGGAGTTTGATTCTCTCCTCCCCTTAATAAGGGGCGGGGACCCCGTTGCCGCGCGCCGCAGGCGCGCATTGCAACGGGGAGCGGTGGGGTGGTTTAAAGAGACCGGGAACGACCACCTTGAGTCGTAAGATGATTGAAAAATTTGATGTCCGCGCCGAGCAGGGCGCTTAACGATGAACGGGTGCGGGCCTTGTGCCCGCGCCCGTTTTTTTTGTTTTCAATACCCCTCTTTCCTAAACATGTCCTCGTGAAAACGGGGAGAGGGGCTGGGGAGATTATTTCCGCGTTAAACCTCTTATGAAAAAAACCTCGAACCTCAAAAACGCCGTTGCGTATCTCGCGGCGACCGGCATCGTCTTTGCCGTCCTCGCCGCCGCTTATTATTTCCAGAAAAAAAACCGCGAGAGCGTCACGCACGCGCGGATGCTCATGGGCACGCTCGTGGAGGTTACGCTCATTGACGGGGACAGAAACGGCTTCGACCACGCGGCGCAGAAGGCCTTTGCCGAGATAAAAAGGCTCGAGGCTATTTTCAGCAGTTATATGCCTGAAAGCGATGCAACGCGGGTCTCGGAGGCCGCCGGAAAAACCCCGGTCAAGGTCTCTCCGGAATTCATCGAGGCCTTGAAGACCGCGTTAAAGGTCTCGGAATTATCCGACGGCGCGTTCGACCCTACTGTCGGCGCGTTAGGAAAACTCTGGGGATATTCGGGGGAAAAGAGACTGGTTCCTTCAAAAGAAGAAATCAAAAAAATCCTGCCGCTCGTTGATTACAAAAAGGCGGCCGTGGATGAAAAAAACTCCACCGTGTTTCTCAAAACCAAAGGCATGACCATAAACCTCGGCGGCGTTGCAAAAGGATACATCGTTTCAAAGGCCGTTGAGGTTTTAAAAAAGAACGGCGTAACCGAAGGCATAATAAAGGCGGGCGGCGACATGGTCGCCTTCAGGACATCGGCGGCGACAAAAGACCCTTTCAAGATAGGCATCCAGCACCCGAGGGAAAAGGGGAAACTTCTCGGAGTTGCCCACGTAACAAACGGCGCCGTGTCCACCTCCGGCGACTATGAAAGGTTCTTTATGATAGAGGGCAAAAGGCTCCACCACATACTCGACCCCAAGACCGGATTTCCGGCGGATAAGAGCATGAGCGTAACAATCATCGGCCCTGACGCGACCGAGGCCGACGCGCTCTCGACCGCCATATTCGTCATGGGGCCTGAGGCAGGGATGGAGCTAATTGAAAAACTCGACGGGTACGAAGGGGTGATAGTGGATGCGGAGGGGCGGGTGAAGACCTCGAAAGGGTTTAAGGGGGAGATAAACTATTGACGACTATTTATATTGTTGGGTTACGCTTCGCTAACCCAACCTACGGGGCTGGGGTTGATTTTCTCCTCCCCTTAACAAGGGGCGGGGACCCCGTTGCCGCGCGCCGCAGGCGCGCATTGCAACGGGGAGCGGAGGGGTGGTTTGAGTTGTAGGATGGGTGAAGCGAAGCGCACCCGTCAAAACAATCTAAAAAGAGGTTCTTTCTCCCCTTTTCCGGGCAGGGGCTTTACTGCGGTCATAGCGCTGTGGTATAGTTTTGCAAGGAGGTGATGAAGATGCGACACGTTATTCTTGAACCTGCCGAGGAGGGCGGCTACACGGTTTATTGCCCATCGCTTCCGGGCTGCGTCAGTCAGGGTGAAACCCGCCAAGAAGCGCTCGCCAACATCAAGGAGGCGATTGAGCTTTACATCGAAAGCCTTAACGCGCACGGAGAACCTGTCCCGCCGGATATTGACAAGGTTAACATACACTAAAAATTCTCAATCGTATAAAGACGTCTTAAAAACCCAAGGAGGTACATGATGGAGACACGCTCAGATGCCGTTAAAAATACCGTTATATCGGTCGATAATAATTTGATAGAATTTGCTGAGCGTCGCGCAAAGGAAATAATGGGTAAGGATATGGCTTCTTATACAAACCCTGAAAGCAATCAGCCATTAAATAATGCAAAAGAGACAGTGGTTGCAAATAGTGGAGGCAAAATAAAAAAATAGACAAATTACTTACTTCATTCTACCAAAAGAGTTGCCTAATTACTGAGTACGCACAACTGCGACTATTTTCCCCCTGCCCTGCCCCTGCTTCGGGTTTATCCCAAAAGAGATTACGCCCCCTTCCTCCCCCTCTTCCTCTGATACGTGTTCACCGCGTTGTTGTGCTCCCTCAAAGACTTCGAGAAATAATGCGCCCCGTTGTTCATCGAGACGAAGTAAAGGTATTCCTCGTTAGCCGGGTTCAGGGCCGCGCGGATGGAGTCCTTGCCGGGGTTTGCTATGGGGCCGGGGGGAAGGCCGAAGTTCGTATACGTGTTATACGGCGTGGGCGTTTGCAAATGGCGCTTTGTGAGGTTGCCGTCAAAGTCCTTTATGCCGTAGATGACCGTCGGGTCGGACTGGAGCCTGATGCGTTTTTTGAGCCTGTTCTGGAAGACCGCGGAAATGGACGGCCTCTCTCCGGCGGCGCCGGTCTCTTTTTCGATGATGGACGCAAGCGTAATGAGCTTTTTTACGCTAAA
>JACRCC010000036.1 GCA_016234405.1 Deltaproteobacteria bacterium
CATCATTATAACGAACGTAAACGCTGCGCCGAGCGCGAGGATCGGCAGCTGTGCCGCCTTCAGGGACTTCTGCGCCCTCGACGATGCGATATACCAGAGGGGCGCCATTACTGCGTAGAACGCGATGCACGTCTTGGGCCCAAGATACCCGTCCGGTATGTGCATAGAGTCCTTGTTCCGAAGGATGGTATGTGGGATAAGGATGGTTGGTAGGAGGTAGGGGGTGGGATGTAGTAAAGACTTTACCACTACCTACCACCCACTTCCCACTTCCTACCTCCCGCATCCCGTAATTATACAGCGCCGGCGGTTTTGCACAAATCAATTGCGAGTATAAAGAGCGCGTTGACTATTGCGGCGGCCACCGTGCTGCCGCCTTTTCTGCCCGTGTTGGTGATATACGGCACACCGGACTTCAAGAGTTCCTGTTTGGCCTCGACCGCGCCCACGAAACCGACCGGGATGCCAACGACGAGCGCGGGGCGGGCGGCATTGCTTTTTATGAGCCTCAAGACCTCGGCAAGCGCGGTCGGCGCGTTGCCGACGGCCACGATGCCGCCTTCCATCAAAGAGGCTGCCTTTTTCATCGAGGCCGCGGTCTTGGTGAGCTTCTCCTTTTCGGCGGTCAATGCAACGTCCCGGTCAGAGGAGAAACAAAACAGCTTGTTGCCGAAGGAAGACGCCCTCGTGATGCCGGCCTCGACCATCTTGACGTCCGTTATTATATTGCGCCCCGCCCTTATGACCCCGATACCCGCCTCGATTGCGCCCGGTGAGAACCGCATAGTGTCTTTGAACTCAAAATCCGCGCTCGTGTGTATCACCCTTTTGACTATGGGAAGTTCAAGGGCGGAAAAGCGCGTCTCGCCGAGTTCGCGCCCGATTATCTCAAAACTCTCCTTTTCTATCGGGTGCTGGCCGGCCGCATCGGGTTTGCGCGCGCCGTCCTTATTCACCTTTAAAACGTCCAACCCGGAAACCCTCTCTATCGCTATGTCCACGAGCCTGTCGTGAAAGCCGAGGCTCTCGGCCACGCTGAAACTCATGTCTCCGTGTCTCTCCCGCGCCTTTTCAATCTCTCCCGGTAAGTCCGACGTGACGTGCAGGCCGGAATAGAGGAAATACGGCATGACTATTATATCCGTAAAGCCCTTTTCGTGGAGGCCGTCCACGGCCTCCTGAAAGTCGGGCTTGGACAACTGGAGATACGCCGGGTAGACGCAGCCGAAGGGGGTATTGCCCCCAAAACCCGCGGCCGCCTCCATGGCCGAGGCGATTTGTTTCAGGGTGTCGTTCGCCTCCTTCCTCTTGCTGCCGTGTCCGAGGAGGAGCACGGCCTTGCCAAGGGAGGCAAAACCCCCGTTGTCATTGCATTTCGTCATTTAATCCTCCCAGCCCCCTAATCTCCCCGCTCCCCGTTGCAACGTTTATCGTTCCCACGCTCCGGCGTGGGAACGCAACCCCGGACGCTCCGGCGTCCAGTCCCTTTGCCTGCGTCATGCTAAAACCTCCAAATAAAAACCCTCCGCTTCTTTTTGAAAAGAAAGGAGGGTCGAGTGGCGCTGAAACCCCCTCACCTTCTTTACCTTCGAAGAATTCGTGAGGCGCGCCCGGGCAGGTTTCCTGACTCACGGCAACAACCTACTCTCCCGGCCTTCCCAACTTTACAGTTAGTGGCCTTTGCGTTCCCACGCCGGAGCGCGGGAACGATAGGGATTTCGTTCCGTTTACAGTGGCGGGTCCGTCCCCGGTTTCCTTTTTTGAAAGGTCACGGGATTCCCTTTTAAACCCCCGGCAGCAGGGGGATTACCCAAGTGCTATTTGTTTTTTGAACCCGCCATCAAGGGCGGATGAAATAATGATTACATTTTGCCGCAGCCAAGTCAATGCCTTAAGTATGCCTTAAGTATGTCCCCGCCTCACCCCTGCCCTTCCGCGCCTTTCACGGGTTTTTCAAGCTCCAAGATTATTTTCCCCTGACTGAAAATCCGCACGATGCCGGTGGAGCCGGAGATGCTTACGGCCGCGGCGCCGGTAACGTCGGTTATGCCGGCTGCGGCCATGTGGCGGCACCCGAGGCCGGGTATCAGTCCTTCGTTTTCAAGGGCCGCGTCTATGTGGACCCCCGCGGCCATGACCACCCCGTCCTCGCGCACGATAAACGCGCCGTCAAGCAGCGAGAACTCTTTGATGGTCTCGTGCACGGACGTGTCGAGAATGTTCCTTGACTCTTCGGGGTATCCCTTAAACGGGTTCATTATGAGGGGCTTGGAGAGCTTTGCGACCTTCTCGTGGTCTCCTATCACGAACATGGCGCCGATGGCCTTGCCTTCCCTGCCCTCGCTCGAAAGCTCGATGGCGATGTTGAGGACGGCCTCGAGCACCTCAGGTTTTACGTGACGCAGCAGCCCCTTGGTGAAGGCGCGGGTGGTGAAGACCTCGGTTTCTTTTGAAAGGTCAATGGCCATCATGGTATCGAGTATGCCGCCCCCTATCGCGCCCGTAAGGCAGATTATCCTGTCGTTATTTTTGAAGACCCCTTCGGTGAGGCACATTATCACGGTGAGCTTTATCTGCCCCAACCGCGTGAGCTTCACGCGGGGGAGTTTTAGGACGTGTTTGACTTCTTTTTTGAAGTTTTCAAGATCTGCCGCGAATTCGTCCTTCTGGGTTATGAGGACGAGCTTTTTCTTGTTGGGAATTTTTTTCCAGAACGCCCAGTCGTCGGCAGCGTCGAGAAAAAGCACCACCGCCGACGCCTTGAACTCTTTTGCAAGGTCAAGACATTTTAAGAGCATTGTTTCATTTATCGCGTCGGTCATCCGTTACCCCGCGGCAGCCGTTTCAGCGCGCCCAGCGCCACTTTCGCCACAACGCCCTTTATTGTTTAAGAAAGGTTTTGCTGAAAAGTGGCGCTGGACGCGCCCTCTCTTGTATCTGCGTAAATATCCCGCGCAGCATATTCACCTCTTTTTGCATCAATGCAGTCCTTCCAAAGAGCCTCCTGAAACTCCGCAGTATGGTTGCAAGGAGATACTCGCCGCCCTTTTCGCCGTATCCGAGCGCCCTTAACGCCGACTCCAGATGCACATACATCTTTTTCATGTCTTCGCGGGTCACGGCCTTAATCGCCGCCTCCGCCGGGTTTTCGGCCGTGAAGAGACAGTGGCACACGAGGAGCACGGCGTGTGAAAGATTGATGGACGGATACCCTTTGGACGCCGGTATCTCAACGAGCATATCGCACACGGCTATCTCTTCGTTTTTAAGCCCCTTGTCTTCCCTGCCGAAAAGGATGACGGTCTTGTTGCTTGAAGCAAGCTCGATTATCTTGGGCACGGCTTCATGAAGGGTCATCACCGGGTATCTGAGTCTGCCTATGCGCCGGGTCGTTCCGACAATAATCTTGAATGCGTTTACGCACTCATCGAGGGTTGAATAGACCTTTGCGCCAAGCAGCACGTCCGTGGCCTTGCAGGCCATAGAGTAGGCGTCGTTATTCTTGTAATCGCAGGGGGCGATGAGCGCGAGTTTCTCAAAACCCGTGTTCTTCATGGCCCTTGCCGCGCTCCCCACGTTGCCGGAACTTTGAGGCTCGACAAGCGCGACCGATATGTTGGCGAGGGCGGACGAGTTCGAGTCCTTACCTATTTTTCTCATGGCTGAGGTTTCCCTGCGGACACGGTGTTTTTATGTCGTCTTCGCCAGTATATCAGAAAAACCAAGAAATGACCAAACGCCTTTACACCCTGTAAAGACTGGGCAGAGGGGGCCAACATTGCGCCCCCTCGCTGTCAATGGCGGGGTCTGAGTGAGAAACAGCGGATAATGAGGCGGGGACTTCTTTTATGACGGGAGTCTTTTTTATCGCAACATCTTATATATGGTTGCCGGTTGATAACCGATAACCTGATTTAAACCACGTCGGAGAATTCCAGCTCGTCCTCCTCGACCATCCTTTTGAGTTTTTCTATCGTCTTTGCCTCTATCTGTCTGACGCGCTCACGGGTTATTCCAAACCTCCTGCCTACGGTCTCGAGGGTTTCAGGTTCTTTCTCGTCGAACCCGAACCTGAGCTTTATAATCTCCCGTTCGTTCTCGTCAAGCGTCTCAAGCCATGCGTGGATCTGCCCAACGCTTGCGGCCTTTGCGATGACTTCCATCGGAGAAGGCACGGTCTCGTCCTCCAAGAGGTCAAGGAGCGTCTGTTCGGAATCTTCCGAAATATGCGCCTCAAGCGAATAGCTCTTTCTGTTTATCTGGGTAAGCTTTTTGACGTATCTACCCGACAGGCGCGTCTTTTCGGCAAGTTCCCCGAGGGACGGCTCCCTATTAAGATACGCCGTGAGTTCCCTTTCGGCCCTCGTGAGTTTGGCCAGATCCGTAGTAACGTGAATGGGGAGCCTCACGGTATTGGCCTGATTCGCAAGAGAGCGGTCTATGGCCTGACGTATCCAGTAATGGGCGTAAGTCGAGAACTTGCAGCCCTTGTCGGCCTTAAATCTCTCGACGGATTTTATGAGGCCGATATTGCCCTCCTCGATGAGGTCTTGGAGGGGCAGGCCCCTGTTTAAATATCTCTTGGCGACGTTGACCACGAGACGCAAATTCGCCTCTATCATCTTTTGCCTTGCGCCTCTGTCGCCTCTGGCGATTTTCTTTGAAAGGGACTTTTCCTCGCTCGCCGTAAGGAGCGTAAACTTTTTTATCCCTGAAAAATAGGCGGCGATTGAGTCGCTCTTTATGCCGTCGTGGTCGGCCCTCGTGTGTCCGGCGTCCTCGGCAACGTTCATGATGCCGGCCTTGCGCCTTTTGTCTTCTTTATCCGTAAGGGCTATGTGCGCCATGCGTCCGGGTTCGTTCTCGATGTTTGTCAACATTCGCTGCACCCCCTTTTTAAAGCCTCGGTATGCTCCTGCCGCGCTTTTAATAATGCGCCGATGCGTACTTCTCCAACCCTTTTGCGTCGGCCTTCATGCCGTCTTCGCCCTTTTTCCAGTTGGCCGGGCAGACTTCATTGTGTTTCTCGTTGAACTGGATGGCGTCAACCATCCTTAATACCTCGTCCACGTTCCTCCCAAGCGGAAGGTCGTTGACGGTAATATGACGGAGTAATCCGGCCTTGTCGAGGATGAAGAGTCCTCTGAGCGCGATGCCGGGTTTTTCGATGAGCACCCCGTATTTTTTGCATATACTCTTGTCGAGATCGGCCACCAGCGGGTATTGAACCTCTCCGATGCCTCCTTTCTTCCTTGGCGTATTCCTCCACGCGAGATGCGAGAAGTGGCTGTCAACCGAAACGCCTATCACCGCCGTGTTGCGCGTCTCAAACTCCTTAATCCTGTCGCTCAGGGCTATAATCTCAGTCGGACACACGAAGGTAAAATCGAGCGGATAGAAAAAGAGCACCACGTGTTTACCCCTGTAATCCGAGAGTTTTATCTCCTTGAAACTCCCGTCCGGCATGACCGCCTGCGCCGTGAAGTCCGGCGCCGCGTTTTGAACAAAGGCCTCTGACATTTTTTTATTCCTCCCGTTTTTATGTTTTTTTCAGCCGCGGCATTCCCTGCAGACGCCGTAGAAGTCTATATGGTTTCCGGCAACCGAGAACTCCTCGACGACCTCCTGAGGCAGCGCTATCTCGGAGGTGTAATCCTCGAATATGTCCGCTATCCTCTTGCACTCCATGCAGATGATGTGATGGTGCGGGGTGGTATTGGGGTCGAAGTGTTTTCTCTCAGGGTCAATGGTAACTTCCGCTATCTCGCCCCTGTCGCGCAGGGTCTCTATCGTGTTGTAAACCGTTGCAACCGAGAGCGTCGGATAGTCATTTTTCAGACCCGTATAAATCTCGTCCGCCGTAGGGTGCTCGTTGTTGCCTTCGAGGAATTTCAGTATCGCAAGCCTCTGCGGCGTGAGCTTGAAACCCTTGCCTTTGTATCTGTGGATTATCTTTTCCATGTCTGTGAAGCCCCACTCCTGTAACTTTTACTACCTTAGAACAATTCTATTATAATATGAATTCCAAACTTGTCAAGTGTTTTTTTGCTTGAGCGGTTGATATTTCTATTTGAAGGGATAACCATTTGATTTATCTATAATATTTAGATTTTAGATACTATCGCTGATAAAAATGCCTTGTCATTTAATACCCCTCTTTCTTAAAGAGGGGCTGTGGAGATTATGATTTTACTCATATACTATCTCAGAAATTCCTTTATAATATGCTTAGTTAGATTCTGGACATTAAACCATGGGGGGCGACATGTTTTTCTATCTAATACACATAATCCACATCCTGACGGTTATCCTGTGGATAGGCGGGCTTGCGTTCGTGACCATTATCGTCCTGCCAATGGCGATAAGCGCCAAAGACCCACTCCAGAAGGTCCTGATGTTCCAGAGGGTCGAGCACCGGTTCGCCAAGATCGCGCGGTTCTACAACCTCTTGACCGGCGCGACCGGGTTCATCATGCTATTCATGACGGGCTGGCATAGGATGCTCTTCACGTGGGTGGGAGCGCCGCTCACGTTCATGACCCTTGTCTGGGTCTTCTGGTTCGTGATGCTATTCGGGCTTGAGCCGCTCGTGATAAAAAAGATGCTCGAAAAGATGCTGAAGCAGGAGCCTAAGGCGGACATCGACGCGGTCTTCGTGAAGCTCAACAGGATGCACTGGTTTATGGTGATGATATCCCTTCTCGCCGCGGCCGCAGGGGTCTTGACGGCGCACGGGTTGACGCTGTTTTAGACGCCAAAGGCGCATTGACAACGAGACCCTCTCCCGTAAAACGGGAGAGGGTCTCGTTGCTTTAATCTCCTCTCCCCTACAAGATGCCCCCTTCATTTTATCCCTCCCCTTTTATGGGGGAGATGGATAACGGATGTAAAGACATGCTAAGGCATGTCTTTACGGGTGGGGGCGGGAGAGGTTTTTTTGCGTCTACGCCTTGGCCTAAAACCTCCTCTCCCCTTGCGGGAGATGATTGAGGTGAGGGGGGACGTGCGCAGCACAATTGTTGGGTTACCCCTTCGCTACGCTCAGGGCTTCGGCTCACGCGCTAACCCAACCTACAGGATTTTCTCCCCAAGTATCTTCTCCGGCGACACCAGATGCCGCGACAGACCTATCGCATCCGGGGATAACCCCAACGCAAGGCCCACGAGCTGGGCGAGATGAAAAACCGGGACGTCGATCTTCGTGGATAATTTCTTCTCAGCCATGCCCTGATAGTTGTCGAGGTTCACGTGGCAGAACGGGCACGGCGTGACAAAACAGTCCGCGCCTTTAGACTTGCCGTCAAGGAGCCTCGTGCCCGTCATCCTCACCGCCGTATCCTCGGTAACGAGGTCTACCTGAAAACCGCAACACTTGGTCTTACCCTTGTAATTAACCGCTTCCGCGCCGAGCGCCTTTATGACCTCGTCGAGCGAAGAGGGCTTCATGGGGTCGTCTACGCCGAGGGCGTCGGAGGGCCTTAAACTGTGGCATCCGTAAAACGGCGCGACCTTGAGCCAGTCAAGGGGTTTTACGACCTCTCCCTTCAATTCCTCAAGCCCGTAATCCTCGGCAAGCACCCAGAGGAACTGTTTTACCTTCACCTTGCCGCTGTAGTGAAGCCCCGCCTTTTTCAAAATAGCGTTCGTCTTTTCAAGCCGGGCAGGGTCGCTCTTTAAATCCCTGTTGGCCGTTGACATGACCATAAGGCACGTGGAGCATATCGTCATTATGTCGTGCCCCATTGCCTCGGCCTCCGCGAATATGCGTGCGTTCAAGGCAAGGTAAAGCTCGTAGTCGTAGTCGGTAAGCAGGCCCGCGCCGCAGCAGTTTGCCTTTGGCATGTCGCGCAGGACGATGCCAAGGGCCTTAGCCACGAGGCGCGTGGAGTCGCTCGCCTCCTTTGTCATGTGCTGAGAGGCGCAGCCCGGGTAGTATGCGTAGGTCAGTGGGGGCATGGATTATCCTTTATATATAAATGCCGGACACGGGTCGTCCTACTGGCTCACTTCTTCAATTTGAAAATATCGACCTTCGTTCTTTCGCCTTCTTTTTTGTCTATCCGCTTTCCCCTAACTTGCAAAAAAAACTACATGGTCTATGGTATCGTCAGGATAAAGTGCAAAATCCTCATATTCTGAACTGTCTTTTTCTATTTGTTTTTTACAAAAAGCATCGATTATTAATTTTGGAACATTTTCGATGTCAAACGGCCGTTTGCCTGATTTTTCAACTACAATTTTGAAAGCCCATTTTGCTGTCTTGGAAAATAGGTTTTTCGGAAAGCCCTTAACTGCCGCTTTTCTAATCTTCTCCCGTTTTTTCTTGTCAGTATGGCCTTTACGCATATCGGCATACGTGAAAGCCTCTCGGTAACAAAAGGAATGCGCTAATTCCTTCGGCTTAGTCATTATACTCCCTCACGTTATCATTTTATCTAAAGCTTTCCTGCCCTAAGTACAAAGCCCGTAACAGCGCAGGGACACCCCTCCCTGCCTCCCCTTGCAAAGTGGAGGCGATTTTTTACTTCCCCTCCTTGACAAGGAGGGGACTGAGGGGAGGTCGGGCGTGTTCCAATATCCTCTCCATAACTCCATCAAGATTCTCAAAGACGTCCGTGTTGGTGAACCGCAATACCTTTATTCCGTACGATTCAATCGCCTCTTGCCTTGTAAGGTCGCGCTCTTGCGCGCCCACGGCAAAATGCGAATCACCGTCAACCTCAATGGCCAGCTTCAAGCCGGGGCAATAAAAATCCAGCACAAAATTCTCGACGCTGTACTTCCGTCTGAACTTGAACCCTTCGACGCCCTTTCTCCGTAACCTCGACCAGAGCGCGGCCTCGGCCTGCGGCATGTTCTTTCTAAGATGCCTTCGCACCTGTTTCTCGCTTTTTCTGTTGAAGGCTACGGTCACTTACCCCTCCGCTCCCCGTTGCAATGCACGCCTGCGGCGCGCAGCAACGGGGGCCCCGCCCCTTGTAAAGGGGAGGCGAATCCTTTATTGCATCCCCTCCTTACCAAGGAGGGGACTGAGGGGAGGTTACCCCTTCCCCTTCTTCCGCTCGCACGCCTCGTAGATCGCCCGCACCTCGGCGATATCGTTTATCTGCGCGAATACAAGCGGCAGCGGCATCTTGCCGTGCAGCTCCATCTTGAGTCCGAACGGTATCATGCCGAGCGACTTCAAGAACCCCAGGGTCTTGAAGGTCATGGCCGCCTCATCGAGCCTGCCCACCCGTTTGACCGACTCCGCCATTGCGACCGCGTGTTTTGCGCCATGATTGTCGGTTATGCCTTCCTTCATTGCCGCGGAGCGCAGAAGTTCGATTGCCTTCAAGGGCGCTACTCCCTTGGGGCAATACTGGGTGCAATGAACGCACCGGACGCAGTCCCACATCCCGTGCTCGTCCGAGAGTTTATCGAGCCTGCGCCTTGCGTTGCCTTCGCGCACGTCTCCGACGAACCTCCACGCCTTTGCAAGGGCCGCGGGCGCGATGTAGCGCTTGTCTATCTCGAGGGCGTTGCACTCTCCGTTGCAGCACCCGCACATGATGCACTGCTGGCTCTTGCCGATTGCCTCCAAGTCCTCCGGCAGCACGCAGACCTTTTCAGCCCCTTCCTTAGGAGTCAGATACGGCGTTATCTTTTCCAGCTTTTCCCAGAACGGGTTCATGTCAACGACAAGGTCTTTCAAGACCGTATGATTCGGGAGCGGCTCTATCTCCATCTCGCCGAACTTCTTGACTTCCGGCATAACCTGAGTCGCGCACGCGAGACGCGAAAAACCGTTTATCGTCATCGCGCACGACCCGCATATCGCTGAGCGGCAAGACTTCCTGAATGACAAAGACGGGTCCTGCTCGTCGGCGATCTTCAGGAGCGCGTCGAGGATCGTCATGCCCTCCGTGACCTCGACGTCATAGCCCTGCACGAACGGCTCGCAGGTCTCCCGCGACATGGGGTCGCAGCGCTTTATGCGGAATTTTATCTTCATGATATATCCAATCTCAAAAGCCTATCCGCTTTCCGGGTTTCGCCGGAGGCTCGATGAGCTGCTTTATGGCCTCAAAGACTATTTTGAATTGATAGTCGTACTTCTTCTCCATGTCTTCGAGCTTCCGCTTAAACTCCGTATTCGTCAAGAGCAACTCCCGCAGTTTTGTGAAGGTCCTCATTATCTGAATGTTGACCTGCACGCCCCTTTTGCTCTTCAAGACGCTCGATAACATGGCGACGCCGTTTTCAGTAAAAGCGCTTGGCAGCTTGCGCGCCCCACCCCAACTTGATATTCCATTTTGGAACATCAAGTTTTCTAACTCCTTCCGGGTCAACTGGAACATAAAATCCTCCGGAAAGCGCTCGATGTTCCTCTTGACGGCCTTATTGAGATTACCGGTCGTGACTCCGTAGAGCGCGGCAAGGTCTTTATCGAGCATCACCTTCCTGCCGCGCATAAGCAGTATCTTACTCTCGATTACTTCCTGCGGCGCTAACGCGGTTCCCTTGACCATGTTTCTTAAAATTCCCCTAATACTTCCTCTCCTCGGGCTTGACCGCCATCTTTCCCCTGCACCTTGCCCTCGCGTCCTCCGGCAAGTCTTCTCCGTAAAACCTGTCGAATACCGCAAGGCGGACATCCGCGTCCGACAGGCCGGGCGCATTGTCCACGATAGCCGCCGTGACAAGCCGTTTTGCGGTTTCAAACATGTCAAACCCCATTCTGAGACGCTCCGTGCCGCTCCTTGAGAGCATCATGTCGAAAAACCGCTCCTCAACCTCTTGGCTCGTGTCCTTCATGACCTCACCATTTCATACGCTTCCCTGACGCCTATAATCCCGGCCCATTTTTCAAGATACTCATAATCCAAAACCTTGACCGATTTCATGAGATTTTTGACGTCGTTCATCTGCATCTCCGACTCCGTCTCCCGCGCCCAAAACAATTTGGACAGTATCAAATCCTCCGGCGACACGACGTAAAGCGGCGCGCCCTCGAATAGTATCCTCCTCTTCCGGTCGAACTCCCCTATCCTGTACGGGTCGTCCTTGCGCACGATAAAGTCTATCTTTACGACCGCTTCGAGGTGAATGACGTTGAACATGCCGCGTTCTTTTACGGCCGATGCCATCGCGTCCATGTCAGCGTAAAAATCCTCCTTGAAAAGTTCGAAGACCCTCCGGGCGTCTTTTTCGCTCAACTCAACGACGATGTCAACGTCGCGCGTCATCCTCGGTATCGAGTAGAAATTCGCCGCGACCGAACCGGTTATCATGTAGCCTATCCCGGCGCCGTCGAGCCTGCGCGCAACTTCTTTTATTACATCCGCCTCCGTCAAGGCCCCCCCTAATACTTCCTCTCCTCGGGCTTGAACCGCGTGATTGCCGCGTCTCTATAGCTTATCTTTAACTTCCCGTCCTCTTTCCTCACGACCGTATGTTTGAGCCACTTGTCATCGTCCCTCTTCGTAAAATCCGTCCTTGAGTGCGCGCCGCGGCTCTCCTCCCTGTTTAACGCGCCGGTGAGTATGGCCTCGGATATATCGAGCATGTGGCCGACTTCAAAGAGATGCAAAAGCTCTGAGTTGAAGTTATTTCCCTTATCCGACAGACTGGCCTTTTTTATCCTTTCTTTTAATTCCATTATTTTATCAAGCCCGGCCGCGAGGCGTTCTTTATTTCTGTAGACCCCCGCGTTTGACGCCATTGTCCCGGCCATCTCGCGCCTTATGACCGCAACGTCTTCGCCCTCGTCTCTCCGTAAGACGTCGGCCACGTCGTGGCCCGCGCCGTTTAAGGCCGAGGCTGGAAACGCGGGCAATGACGCCCCGGCGCAGAACTCTATCGCCTTTTTCCCTGCCCTCCTGCCAAATACGATTGTCTCAAGGAGGGAATTCCCGCCGAGCCTGTTTGCGCCGTGCACGCTCACGCACGCGGCCTCTCCTGCGGCAAAGAGGCCCGCGACGTTGGTCATGCCGTCCGCGTCCGTCTTAACCCCGCCCATCGAATAATGCGCCCCGGGCTTCACGGGTATCGGGGCCTTCACCGGGTCAATGCCCGCAAAGGTTATCGAGAGTTCCCGTATCTGCGGAAGTTTCTCGTTTATCTTTTTTTCCCCGAGGTGGCGGAGGTCCAAAAGCACGCATCCGTCCACGCCCCGGCCCTCTTCTATCTCTGTCTGCTCGGCGCGGCTCACCACGTCGCGTGAGGCAAGCTCCAGCGCCCGCGGCGCGTATTTGGACATAAACCTCTCGCCGAGGGAATTTATAAGATACCCGCCCTCGCCCCTGCACCCCTCGGTCATTAGTATGCCGGTGCGCTGCAATACGGTCGGATGGAACTGCACGAACTCCATGTCCATCAATTCGGCCCCGGCGTCATTTAAAGCAAGCCCCATGCCGTCGCCCGTGGAAGACAGCGAATTCGTGGTCGTCCTGAAGACCCTGCCGTAACCGCCGGTGGCAATCACTACGGCCTTTGAATGGAGCCGGTGGAGCCTGCCGGTTGCAAGCTCCACGGCGATTACCCCGCACACCTTCTCTCCGTTTTTAACGAGCCTTATGACGTGCCATTCGTCATACAGGGCGATGGAATGTTTCAGGAGCTGCTCGTACATGACGTGCAGGAGCGCGTGGCCGGTCCTGTCCGCGAGATAACACGTCCTCGGATACCCCGCGCCCCCGAATGGACGTTGCGCGATGTTGCCCTCCGCGTCGCGGCTGAAGACCGCGCCCATCTTTTCAAGGGCGTAGATGTCGGACGGGGCCTCCCTGCACATGACCTCTATGGCGTCCTGATCCCCGAGGTAGTCGCTGCCCTTGACCGTGTCGAAGGCGTGGTTCTCCCACGAGTCGGTTGTTTTCAGGGCAGCGTTTATGCCGCCCTGAGCCGCGACCGAGTGGCTCCGCACGGGGTAGACCTTCGAGACCATTGCAACGCTCAACCCCGCGGCCGCGGCCTCGATGGAGGCCCTCATGCCCGCAAGCCCGCCGCCTATCACTATGATGTCGTGGATGACCAAGAAACCTCCAGTTTTTTCCGGCGGGTTCTCCCGCCGCGCTCAATTTTTATCTTGCGAAATAAAAAGGCCGGTTTTTTTCAAACCGGCCCCTTTGATTTATAACGTTATCTTTTTGGAGTTCGTCTTCATACGTCCTCCATGCGCGCGATTTCTACTTCAACTCCCTTGCCTTCTCAAACCCTATCTGGAGCGCCTTTTTGTTCAGGTCGAGAAACGCCGCAGGGACTCTGGACAACACCGCCTTTTCAATGGCCTCGTGCGTCACCGCGCCCGTAAGCTCGGTTATCATGCCCAATGAAATGATGTTCGCCACGATGGTTTTTCCCAATTCCGCGCTGGCGGTGGCTATTATCGGAAAGCTCTTTAATTTAAAGTTTCCCTTGGGGACGTCCTTTACCTCGTCGGAGTCTATGAGGAGTATGCCGTCGGCTTTTATGTCCTTGTGATACTTGGTGCACGCCTCCTGCGTCATGGCAAGCATGCAGTCTATGGCCGTTGCCTTTGGGTAATCAATCGGCTGAGCGCTTATGATGACTTCGGCCTTCGAAGCCCCGCCCCTTGACTCCGGGCCGTAGGACTGGCTCTGGACCGCGTTTTTGTCGCCGTAAATGGAAGCGGCCTCGGCCATGATGATGCCGGCCAAAATCATGCCCTGTCCGCCGGAACCGCTGAAACGTATTTCGTATCTTGCGCCCATCGCTGACCTCCGTTAGAGCTAAAAACTACTTTGCCTTGGCCTTTTCCATGACAAGGGTCTCATACTGCTCGCAGTACTCGGGCCTGTCCACCTTATGTAAGACCCCGCGGAGCATCTTGCCCTGAACCTTCTCGGGCGGGAGTTTGTCCACCTGTTTGACGGACACGGTCTTGTCCTTTTCAATCTCTTCCATCATCTGCGAGGCGCCCTTGAATTTATTCATCCTGCCGAAATAAGTCGGGCAGGCGTCAATGATGTCAACGACGGACGTGCCCTTGTGCTCCAACGCCTCCTGTATGGTCTTTTCCAATTCGAGCGTGTGATACGCGGTCCCGCGCGCGACAAACGACGCGCCGGACGCCTTTGCCATCTCGCACGCGTCAAAGGGCGGTTCGATATTGCCGTAGCGGGACGTCGTGGCCTGTGAACCTATGGGCGTGGTCGGCGAATACTGCCCGCCCGTCATGCCGTAAGTGGCGTTCGTAAAGACGAGCACGGTTAAATCAATATTGCGTCTGCACGTGTGGATGAAGTGATTGCCGCCGATGGCGAGCGCGTCGCCGTCTCCGGTGACCACGATGACCTTCAATTTCGGGTTTGCGAACTTCACGCCCGTTGCAAACGAAAGCGCGCGGCCGTGGAGGGTGTGAAGGGTGTTGAAGTCAACGTATCCCGGAGTCCTCGATGAGCAGCCGATGCCTGAGATTACGCATACGTTGTCTTTGTTGAGTCCGGCGTTGTGTATGGCCCGCAGCATGGCCTTCAACACTATGCCGTGTCCGCAGCCCGGACACCAGATGTGCGGGAGCTTATTGGGCCTTAGATACTTGTTGTAATCGAAAGGGACGCTTACCTTTTCTTTCTTCACAACGCCGCCGGTTGGTGAGGACATATCGAAACCTCCAAGACCGTTATCGGTTAACGGTTAAAGCAGTTATCAGTAAACGGTTATCGGTTATCAGTGAAGGTAAAAGGCAATCGTCCTTAAACCGATAACTGATAACCGTCCAGCGATAACCTGATTTTATTTAAATCTTTTTATCTGCTCGAATATCTGAGCCGGGTTTATCGGCTCGCCGTCAACCCTGTGTATGCCCGCGACCTCCGCCTTTTTGCTCACCCTCTGGACTTCCAGCGCCATCTGCCCTAAATTCATCTCAGGGACGATGATGGCCTTTACCTTTTTTGAAAGCTCGGTAACGGCCTTGTCCGGGAACGGCCAGATGGTGAGCGGACGCAGCAACCCGGCCTTAATCCCCGCCTCCCGCGCCTGCTTTACGGCAAACCGCGCGCTCCGGGCCGTCGAGCCGATGGAGAAGACCGCGACCTCGGCGTCGCCCAGCATGAACTCGTCGTTTTTCCAGATGTCGTCTTTGTGGTTCTCGACCTTCCTCATTATGCGAAGGTTGTTTTCCTCGATTATCTTCGAGTCGTTCGTGGGGAAGCCGTCTTTTTTGTGGTTCAGTCCCGTAACGTGGAAGCGGTACCCCTTGCCGAAGGGCGCAAGCGGCGGGATCTCGTATTTATCGTCATAAGGGAAATAATCTTCGGGTTTGCAATCGGGCTTTACCCTGTCAATGACCTCAAGTTCGCCTTTTTCGGGGATAACGATTGGTTCCCTCATGTGGCCGACGATTTCATCGTAGAGCACGACGACCGGCGTCCTGTATTTTTCCGCGAGGTTGAAGGCCCTGACTGTCTCCGTCAGTATCTCCTGAACGTAGGCCGGGGTGATGGATATGGCCGGGTGGTCTCCGTGCGTGCCCCACTTGGCCTGCATGATGTCCGCCTGCGAAGGCCCGGTTGGATACCCCGTTGACGGCCCGCCCCTCATGACGTTCACTATCACAAGCGGAATCTCCGCGAGACACGCATACCCGATGCACTCCTGCTTCAATGAAAAACCTGGGCCTGAAGTCGCGGTCAGGGACTTCAACCCGGTCAAAGACCCGCCCAAGGCCGCCGCAATGCCGCCTATCTCGTCCTCCATCTGTATGAACTTGCCGCCTATCTTAGGCAGCCGGACGGACATGCCCTCGGCGATTTCGGTTGACGGGGTTATGGGATAACCGGCGTAGAACATGCAGCCCGCGTAAAGCGCGCCCTCGACGCAGGCCTCGTTGCCCTGCATGAACTTTTTCTTTTTATCCGCCATAGTCGTCTACCTCTTATAAAATAAAAATCGCGCTGCGGCCTTTCAATCGAAAACCTGTATTGCAAAATCCGGGCAGCGCAAATCGCATAACTGGCACCGCGTGCAGGCGGCCAAATCTTTAACAGCCGCTGTCGTTCCCCTCATCTCAAGGACGTTGGTGGGGCAGAAATCCACGCATATACTGCAACCCTTGCAAAGCCTCGCGTTTATCTCTATCCTCGGCAATTTCTTCTCGGCCGCGTTGCCCATAATCCTCCATACTACGACGCCTTAAAAACGAAACTTAACGCCTATCACGGCATACTTGTATAATAACACAAACTACTTAAGGGCGTCCAACGCCATCGCGCCTATGCCCGCCGGACTTTTGGTAACCCTGATGCCTGCGGCAATCATGGCCTCGGTCTTGGCGTCTGCCGTGCCCTTGCCGCCTGAAATTATCGCGCCCGCGTGTCCCATCCTCTTGCCCTTGGGGGCCGTGACCCCGGCGATGTAGCCCACGACGGGCTTTTTTACGTTTCTTTTTATAAAATCCGCCGCGTCCTCTTCGGCGTTTCCGCCTATCTCGCCTATCATTACTATGGCCTTTGTCTCAGGGTCTTTTGCGAAAAATTCGAGCACGTCCACGAAGTTCGTGCCGTTGACCGGGTCTCCGCCTATTCCAACGCAGGTGGATTGACCCAAACCGAGCCTCGTCAACTGGTCTACGGCCTCGTATGTGAGGGTCCCGCTCCTTGAGACAACGCCGACAGGACCCTTCTTGTGGATGTGTCCGGGCATGATGCCAATCTTGCACTCGTCCGGCGTAATGACGCCGGGGCAATTGGGGCCCACAAGCCGCGCGGCACGGCCCTCCATGAACCTCTTGACCTTGACCATATCCAATACGGGTATGCCCTCTGTTATGCAGACCACGAGCTTTATGCCCGCGTCAACCGCCTCCATTATGGCGTCTGCCGCAAATCCGGCAGGCACGTATATGACGGAAGCGTGGGCGCCGGTTTTTTTAACGGCCTCACCGACCGTGTCAAAGACCGGGATACCGTCCACGCTCATGCCGCCCTTGCCCGGCGTCACTCCGCCGACCATCTTTGTGCCGTAGGCCGCCATCTGCCGGGAATGAAAGGTGCCCTGCTCACCGGTTATGCCCTGACAGATTACCTTTGTGTTTTTATTTATCAGGATGCTCATGGTTTATTTCCCTTCGCCGCCTTGACGGCCTTATCGGCCGCCTCGTCCATCTTGTCCGCGGTAATGACGTTGAGGCCGGATTCGGCCAAAAGTTTTCTGCCCTGCTCGACATTGGTGCCCTGGAGCCTCACCACGAGCGGCGCGCGGATACCCACGACCTTTGCCGCCGCAATAATCCCCTCCGCGATGATGTCGCACCTCATTATGCCGCCGAAGATATTGACGAGCACGGCCTTTACCTTAGTGTCTGACATGAGGATTTTAAACGCGGCCGTTACCTGATCCTTATTCGCGCCGCCGCCCACGTCGAGAAAATTCGCGGGCGCGCCGCCAGAGAGCTTTATGATGTCCATTGTGGCCATAGCAAGGCCCGCACCGTTGACCATGCAGCCGATATTGCCGTCAAGGGCAACGTAGTTGAGGTTGAACCTTGACGCCTCGACCTCCTTCGGGTCTTCCTCGTCGAGGTCCCTCATGCCTTCGATGTCTTTGTGGCGGAATAGCGCGTTGTCGTCAAATGAAATCTTGGCGTCCAACGCGATGATATCGCCGGACTTGGTTATGACGAGCGGGTTTATCTCGGCCATTGAGCAGTCGGATTCGACGAATGCGGTATAAAGGGCGGTTATGAACTTTACGGCCTTATTGACGAGCGCCTTGTCTATCCTATTGAGTTCGAGCGCGAAGGCGAGATTTCTTGCCTGATACGGTTGGAGTCCGACTGCCGGGTCAATGCATTCTTTTAAAATCTTTTCGGGGGTTTTTGCAGCGACCTCTTCTATCTCAACGCCGCCTTCGGTGGAGGCCATGACCGCTACCCTGCCCGTGCCGCGGTCAACGACCATGCCGAGGTAAAATTCTTTTGCTATCTCACAGCCCTCTTCGATGAGGACTTTTTTTACTTCTTTTCCGGCGGGGCCTGTCTGATGGGTGACGAGCACACGGCCGATTATCTCTTTCGCGTTTGCAACGACCACGTCGCGGGACTTGCTGAGCTTTACGCCTCCGGCCTTGCCCCTGCCGCCCGCGTGTATCTGGGCCTTCACGACGCACACGCCGGAGTTGAGAAATTCCTTCGCTGCCTCCTCAGCCTCCTGAGGCGTGAAGGCAATTTTACCGCGCGGAACCGCGACGCCGTATTTGCCAAGGAGCTGCTTGGCCTGATACTCATGGATGTTCATGTCGTGCCGCCTCCGGGAATTAAACCGGTTTTTGGGAAGGCTCGACGAGCCTTTTTGGAAGGGTAAACTTTACCCTTTCTCAGGGAAAAAAGTCAAGGGGTTTGGCGGGGCAGCGGCTGGAAGGCATTGTGTCGGGAAGGAGTTTGGCCTCGGCTCCTAACACCTTGTTAAATATGGGAGCGCATGGTATAGTAATATACGTTGTCTGGCAAGATATGTCTCGGATAAATCTTAAAATTGAAATAGGCGCGAAGGCATGCCGAAAGTCATATATCTTGACGTCTGCGCGTTAAGCAGGCCTTACGACGAGCAACATTACCTCAGGATAAAACTTGAGACCGAGGCCGTCAATCTGATAATATCGTGGGTAAAGTCAGGAAACTACGCCATGATATATTCACCGGTTCATATAAAAAGGAGATTAACGCGATCCCGGACGCAATGGAGCGGATAGAATCATTGACCCTTTTGCAAGGCTTGGGTATACCGGTTAAGGCAGGCGGCCCCAAGACAAGAAAACGAGCCGAGGAGTTGTTTGATGCGGGTTTCGGCGCAGCTGACGCCGCGCATGTCGCCTTTGCCGAGCAGACCTGCGCGGAGTTCATAAGCTGCGACGACGCGCTCGTCAGAAGATGCCGCGTCCATAATATAAAGATATGGTGCGGAAATCCTGTCGCCTTTTGCGAGAAGGAGGGGCTTAAATGAAAACGATAAAATACATGGACGAAGAAGTCATAATAAAAAAAGGGGTAGACGCCCTCTTGAAAGAGTTGGGCCCGATAGAGGCTATTCGCTTCATCAACATGCCGAGGGAAAAAAGGGTTGAGAGCGTTAAACGCCACAAACAATGGCAGAAGCTCCTTGATAAAGAGGGGTTTTTCAACGAGGTATTCGCAAAATAATAGGAAAACTCATCTGCTCGTTCCCAAGCTGAGCTTGGGAACGAGGGCGATTCTTCACTCCGTTCGGAATGACAGACGAGGCCCTTCGCGGAATTTATGCCCCCTCCCAACCTACTCCCTTTGCCGCGCCCTTACGTGATCCGGCGCGTAATCCGGGAGAAGTATCGGACTTACGATGCCGCCCTTTATCCCGGCTGCGTCCACTTCTTTGTTGAACTTATCCACGTGCTTCAACGTAACCTTACCGGAATCCTTGCGCGAACACGCCAACTCGATTGCGTGAATACCCGCCCTCCTGCCGAAGACGAGCACGTCGAGGAGCGAATTCCCCATGAGCCTATTTTTGCCGTGCACCCCTCCCGTAACCTCCCCTGCGGCGTATAACCCCTCGACCGTGGTCCGTGCCCACTCGTCAATCAAAATCCCGCCGTTCTGATAGTGGAGCGTGGGGTAAATGAGCATCGGCGATTTACTTATGTCAATGCCGTAGCGTTTGAACTGAATATACTTTGCGGGCAGTTCCTTCCTCACCGTGCCCTCGCCGTGGAGCATCTCAATCATGGGGGAATCGAGCCAGACGCCGGGCCTTCCGGTGGGAGTAACAACGCCCTTCTTGATGTCCGCGCATTCCCTTATGATGCAGGCGGATTCTACGTCTCTCGGTTCAAGCGGAAAGCAGAACTGCTCGCCCTCCGCGTTCAATATCTGCGCCCCCAGACCCCTTACCTTTTCGGTTATGAGAAGCCCCACGTTCTGCTCAGGGTATATCGCGCCCGTCGGGTGATACTGGGTTGACTCCATGTCCTTGAGTTTAACCCCCGCCCTATATGCCATGACAACGCCGTCAGCAGTCGCGCCGTAGTGGTTCGTCGTGGGGAATCCCTGAATGTGGAGACGGCCGTTGCCTCCGGTGGCGATGATGACGGCATTAGCCCTTATATTATAATATTCCTTTGTCTCAAGATTATAGACTACGGCGCCCGCTGCCCTGCCCTTGTCGTCGAGGAGCGCCTCCACCGCAGGGGTGAATTCAAGGACTTTTATCTTCTCCGCGCGGTTTCTGACCTCATCCCTTAAGACCCTCATTATCTCCGCGCCGGTCATGTCGCCCGCGGAGTGCATACGCTTTCTGCTCGTGCCGCCGCCGTGCCTGACGAGCATCCTGCCGTCGGGCTTTTTATCGTACATCATGCCGAGCGATTCGAGCCAACGGATGATGAGCGGCGCGTCGTTGGTGAGCGCCGCGACAAGCGCGGGGTCGTTGCTGAAATGTCCGCCGCCTATCACGTCGAGATAATGGTAATAGGGCGAATCCCCTTCCTGATCCGCGCCCTGTATGCCGCCCTCGGCCATGACCGTGTTGGAATCGCCGTGCCTCAGCTTCGTGGTCATTATCACGTTAAGACCCGCCTCTTGGGCCGCGAGCGCTGCGGCCGAACCCGCGCCTCCGGCGCCTATCACGAGCACGTCGGCTGAGTAGTCCGTCCGGTTCAAATCAACGCAAGACGTATCGAGCCTGCTCTTTGCCTCGAGGAGAGTCGAGACCTCCTCCGGGAGTTCAAGCCCTTTATTTGGACCGACCTTGACCTTGCGTCTGCCTTCGCTTTTGAAATCCGGGTGGTATTTTTTCAGCCACTCCTGCCTCTGCTCCATTGTGAGCGCGGGGAAGTGCTCGCCCTTGCGCGCCCTCTCGACCCGGGCCGAGCGCGTGGCGTCCGTCTTTTTTATGAGTTCAAGCAACTCCGGCGTATATCCGCTCATGGTAATCTCCCCTTAATCTGTGTCTGCTTCAGATTCTATTTTCTCTTCAAAACCTCGACTGCCTCAAGGTATTCCTCAACTTTGCTCACGAGGCCTTTCGCCTTGACAAACTGACTTTCCGCCTCTTCGCTGCCGAAGCTGACATAATCCGCATAATCAGCCGCTTCCCTACTATCCTTAGCCGCAATCAAAATCTTGTAGCACTCGACAGGCAAAAGACCTTTTTTGATGAAGCATTCGTTAAAGAGCGCTATTACTCCCGAATGCCTTTTTCTATCCTTCCCTAACAATGCAAGCAACGCCCTAATCGCCGTAAATACGGCATAATACGAACGTCCGATAGAATCGGCATATTTCCCTGAATCTAACAGCACCCTCGCAGATAAAAGATGGTCTTTCGCTTTCTCAAATCTGTATATCGCAAGAGTTCTTTCATGTTCTTCAACCAAGAGGCATCCCCTCCCTCTCAACTTCCTGCACAAAAAAGGTCCTGAAGTCCTCGTTCTTCTTATACTCGTTCTTGCCGTATACCACGGGCGACAACCCGCTTCCCGGCCCATAAGCTATGTCAACGGCGTCTATCACAGCCGCAATATCACTTATCTCGTCACGTATACGCCAGTCATCAGAGTCGACCACCAACAATATGTCTATATCAGAATCAGGTTTATAATCTCCGCGTACCTTCGAACCGAAGATGCAGCACTTCAATATTTTATCGCCGAAACGGGCGCGCACCCTTTTCACAAAGAGCCTTACACCTTCTCTTTCGGAGGCCGTCAGATATCTTTCATACGGCAATACGTCTCGGCGCAGCGTTTTAAAGATACAACCTATCTGACTTGCCAACCTATCTCGCACCTCACGGCTTGCGGGGTAATTATCTCCGGGGTTGCAATCCGCAAGGCTTCCTTCGCTGAAGGCCTCATTATATCTCAACCCCTTATACGTTATAATAAGCCTATGGATTAGATAGTCTGATACTTCGCGCCACTCAAACCTGCCTTCGAGGATGATGCCTTCAGCCTGCGCCATCTCGCGCACCGTTTCCTCTACCCATTTTTTGCCATTATCTATCTGTCTTTTATAACCGTCAGTCATTGTACCCCCTCCTACAGCTTCGTCGTGTCCTTTGGCATCCATTTACCTGATTCGCACAAGTCCGGCTCCCGCTCTCTCTCGACGTAGAGCTTCTTCACGTCAACGAGACTCATGGCCGTGAGTTCCTTGAGCATCTTCTCATATTTGCCGGACTTGACTTCCTCGACGCGCTTCTTCAAATGCGTTGCAGCGGGCTGGATGTGCTTGCCGTATATGCGGCGCACGAACATGGCGGCCGTGAATTGCGTTATCTGCGCCGGACACCTTGCCGCGCAAAGCCCGCACATGACGCAGTCAAAACTCTTATACGCCGCGCCCTTCAAGTCTCCGCGCTTCATGAGCGCGATGTAGTCCATCACGTCTATGTCCATTGGGCACGTCCGCGTGCACGTGCCGCAGCCCACGCACTTGAAGACCTCCGGATAGAGCCTGCGGAGTTCCTCGTGCGGGTTACCGGACGCCGTATCCAATTCATAAGAAGGCCTGTTGGCCGGAAAAAACGGGAGTTGCATGATGACCATGTTCGGCTCCGCGACCGTCTGGCACGCAAGGCCGGAACGTAAGCGGTAGTCCCCGATAAAGCGGTAGAACGTCCCGCACGCCCCGCATATCCCGCCCCTGCACCCGCAGCCCCTCACGTACGAATATCCGGCGTACTCGACCGCCTTCATTATGGTGAGGGTTTCGGCCACCATGTAGTCCCTGCCCATGATGTATATGGGTATCTCCTTGGCGCCATCGGGCGGGATGGTCTTGTCTCCTGTGGCAAGATGTTTTATCTTTTTATCGTCTGCCATGTTTGCTCCTCATTAAGACCGTGATGCGTGCGCGTGATACGTTAAAAAACAAAACACTTACAAATGTATAACTTCATCACGATTCACGGCCTTTAAAAGTCGTTATACATCCTCTTGACTTCCACCGCCGTATATACCGGCCCTTCCTTGCAGATGTATATGTCTCCGACGTTGCACCTGCCGCATTTTCCCACCCCGCACTTCATTTTATTCTCAAGCGTGGTATAGACGTCCTCGTCGGCAAAGCCGAGTTTGCCGAGCGCGTTCAACACGTATTTTATCATGATGGGCGGGCCGCACATAACGGCAATCGCGTTTTCGGCGGAAGTCGCGGTCTCCTCTAAGATAGCCGGCACAAAGCCGATTTTCCCCTTCCACCCCGGGGTCTCGCCTCCGGGGTCAACGGTTTGGACGAGTCTCACGTCGTTTCTCGCCTCCCAGTGTTCAAGCTCATTTTTGTAGACAAGGTCCGCGACCGTCTTTGCGCCGTAGACGATAGTAACCTTGCCGAAGTCCTCTCTCCTGTCGAGGACGTTCCATATCACCGAGCGCACCGGGGGAAGCCCGATGCCTCCCGCGATGAAGACGAGGTCTTTGCCCTTCCATTCATCCATCGGAAAACAATTACCGTATGGGCCGCGGAATCCCATGGTGTCTCCGATGGAGAGGTCATAAAGCCCGCCGGTAACGCGCCCGCTCCTCCTGAACGTGCATTGGATGTAGCCCTTGCGCGTCGGGGACGAGGCGATGCAAAAGGTGGATTCTCCGAGGCCGAAGGCCGAATAGAGGCCGAACTGCCCGGTCTTGAACTCGAAGGAGTCCCGCAGGAACTTGTCCTTGAATACGAGCCTGAAGCTCCTGACGTCCGGGGCCTCTTCATAGATGTCTTCGATTGTAACAAGCTGCGGCAGATAGATGTTGTTCATAAATACCGTGAACCGTGAACGTGAACCGTGACCGTCTACCGTGCTCCGTTTTAACACGGACACGGTCACGGACAACGGTATTTGCGCGGTTCACGGCCTTTTAGAAATCGCCTCCATCACTTCCGTTATGTCCAACCTTACCGGGCACACGCGGATGCACCTGCCGCACCCCACGCACCCCTTTGACGAAAACTTCTTAGGGTAATAGTTGAACTTGCACATAAACCTGTTGCGCCACCTTTTAAACTGCGTGTCTCTGGGGTTGTGCCCGCTCGCGTGAAGCGTGAAGTTATCGAACTGGCATGCGTCCCAGTTTTTTCTCCTCTCGCCCTCGAAGGGGGTTTTCCCCCCGTAGGCGGTTGCCTCGTCCGTTATGTCGAAACAGTGGCACGTGGGGCAGACGTACGTGCATGCCCCGCATCCGATACATTTGCGCGTAAGTTCCGGCCAGACAGGGTTTTCGTAATGCGCCGTGTCCGAGAGGAATTTTTTTATCTTCTCAAGGTCTACCCCTTTTATCCTCTCCGGCATTATAATCGGCTTTACGACAGCGTCCGCGGACGGCTTGGCTTTAAAAACGTCCGAATGCTTGGCGATAAACGCCTTACCCTTTTCCGAAACGCTATGGACGAGATAATCGCCGGCATCGGTCTCCGAGAGCGCAACGTCGGAGCCTGTTACGGATTTCGGCGACAGGTCAACGGTTGTGCAAAAACACGCCCCGTCCGCCTTTGTGCACGCAATCGTTATGACCACAAGCCTATCTTCGCGCTTGGTGCAGAACTCGTCAATAAATCCCCATGTAAAAACCGAGCGCAGGGACTCAAGGCTTGCGGCCTCACAAGGGCGCGCTCCGAAGACGACTGTATCGCGCCCGGTTACGTCTCTCCCCTTGAGTCCCACCCCGTCCTTGCCGATCGTGAAATCCGCTATAACCTCGGTCTGCGGGAAGACCAATTCTTTATATGAATTCCGGGGGAGGATGTAATCATCGTCAAGCTCTTCGGCGGAGGAGATGTCTTTATAGACGGCCTGTCGCGCAGCGAGGGCGGGCGCGACAAAACGGCCGCCTGCGTCTCTTACGGACGCGATGAGTTTGCCGATGTCCCGTCTTTTTAAAAAGTTGTCCGGCATAAGATGCTCTTTGTTAGTCATTATTTATCAGGGCTGAAGCCCTGAGCTACGGGCAACGGTTTTGCAGCGCAAACCTTTAGGTCTGCGGTTATCATGGCCGTAGGTTGGGTCAAGCGCAGCAGACCCAACAAAGATGATTTGCAACGGCTGCGCCGTTGCAAATCATTTGATAAAGTCGTCCTTATCGTCCGGGCTGAAAACTATCATGGGCGGATGCGTCTTTTCATCGTAGCCCGATTTATAATCAAAGGCGTCTTTGACGACCGTAATCATCTTCTGGTTTATCACGTTCAGCGGGATGTTCACCGGGCACGCCCGCTCGCACTCGCCGCAAAACGTGCACCTGCCAACGAGGTGCATGGCGCGGGTGAGGTTCCACGAGAGGTTGCCCCTCGGATGCGCGCTCGTCTCTATCCACTGCGGCATGTTCTTTTCGGTTATGCACCTCTCGCAGTAGCAGAGCGAGCAGACCTGCCTGCACGCATAGCACTTTATGCAGCGCGAAAATTCGTTGACCCAGAAATCCCAGCGCCCTGTTGCTTCTTTTGAATCAATCTCTTTTATCTTATTGAAGACCATGCCCGTTGGCGACTCCGGCGGCTTGAAGTCCGATTTATCACCAACGACAAAATCCGTTGCGTGCGGGTTTCTCACGTCGCAGTTGTGGCACTTGGTGGGCATTATCTCCGGCTTCAACTCGCCCTTCCGTAACTCTTGCCTATAGACGACGCCGTTGCAGGTAACCCCGATTATGAATACGTCCTCCCTTTTAAGCTGCCCCTCGGATATGAGGACGAGGATATTTCTAATGTCGCAGCCCTTTGCGACTATCGCGGGACGTCCCAATGCCTGAATGTCCTTGAACTTCCGCGTAAGATACACGGAGAGGTTATTCACGCAAAGCGGGTTCCAGACGAGCCTTTCCGCGTCCTCGGGCTTCGTGATGAAGACCGGCGTGGTAAAGGTCTTGTCCCTGTTCCAGCCAAAGCCGATTACGACCTTGACCTCGCCCTTTTCGAGGAGTTCCTTTGCTTTTTTTCGTAATGCGTTTTCCATACTTTTTTCTTATGCTGTTGTTTATTCCGTTACTCCTCCCCCTCGATGGGGGAGGCTGGGTGGGGGCGCTGTAAATCATATTACACCCCTTTTTTTTGTCCCCTCCCATCAAGGGAGGGGAATCAAAACCCTACCGCCCATTACCCCACCTGGATCTTAATCTTCATGCACTTGACGGCGTTCAATTGAATCTCGGCGCGGCCTTTGCCTTCCACGTATTTCGATATGGCCTCTTTCAGGCCGTCGAGCGCGGAGTCCTGATTTTTGCCGGTCGCGCTCAGCCCGAGGTCGGGACAATCGGCCCTGTACGTGCCGTCCGGCAGCTCGACTGCAATCACGCTTATTGAGATATCTTCCGGCATATGGTTAAGCCACCTTAAAACTCTTTCCGACGGCCTTTAGCCCTCTTACGTTTTCCATTTTGAGTTTTTCCCGTATCTCTTCAAACCGCTTGACGATATCAGGGGCATAGAGCCTTTCGCCGCACCTGAGACACACTTCGGCCTTTACCTTTATTGATGCCGTGTTGTTGCCGCCGCGAAGCAGCTTCTCTACGCTTTTTCTCAAAACTTCGCCCCCGCATACGGGGCACCTCGAAAAAAGAATTTTCATTTTTTCCTCCTTTTCCATTCAACCCATCTCTTAGGGTCAGGTCTGTAGACCGTAATCAGCGCGCATGCGCCGGTTGCCTTATTACAAGACCAGACGCTGTGTATCGGCTCATTCCTGAAGTTCCTTCCGTATATCAGACAACTCGGATAAGGGCTGTCATCAGGATAACTCTCGATTATTACGCCGTTTAACGCCGACATAAAAATTTCATCAAACGTCAAACCGTCATTATGCGCCTCTTCGTCGGCATGGTCCGTTATGCGAATTTTTCCCTTCCTGATGCTTTCAATAATATCTTCTATCGTCATAAAGAACGCTTACTCCGCCTCTTTGGCGTTAAGCCCCTTGTACTCCATGAACGGCCCGAGCTTTTTCACGTCGTCGGTAACCTTGTTTATGAGGTCAACCCACTTTATGGCCTCGGACGCCGAGACCCACGAAAAATTGAGCCGCCTCATGTCAATGCCCGTAAACTCAAGGAGGTTTTTGAAACCTATCCAGCGCCTTCTCGCGTGATAGTTGCCGGTGGTGTAGTGGCAGTCCCCGGGATGGCACCCTGAGATAAGCACGCCGTCCGCGCCGTTCTCAAAGGCCTTTATGATGAAGAGCGGGTCTATGCGGCCCGTGCACGGCAGCTTTATTATGCGCACGTTGGGCCTGTACTCCATCCGGGAAGTTCCGGCAAGGTCGGCCCCGGCGTACGTGCACCAGTTGCAGACGAAGGCCATGATTTTCGGCTCGAAGGCGGTTATCGGTTCCATATCTTTATGTAGGATGGGTGAAGCGCAGCGCACCCATCAAAACCTTATTCCAAGTTCATCCCTTTGATAATCTTCGGTTCCATATCTCCCCAATCCTGAGAATACCATCCTCTTTCCTACTCCGCTTGACCCAACCTACTGCTGTCAACTGATAACCGTCTTAAAACGCGTTTATCGCCGCAAACACCTGCTCGTCCGTATAACCCGCAAGGTCTATTGATTTACTTCTGCACGCCGCAACGCAAACCCCGCAGTATGTAGGATGGGTGAAGCGCAGCGCACCCATCAAAACCTTATTCCAAGTTCATCCCTTTGATAATCTTCGGTTCCATATCTCCCCAATCCTGAGAATACCATCCTCTTTCCACACAACGACGAAATGAACTATGCGGCCATTTTGCAGAGGAATCAACAAGACCATGTTTTACCGGATTGTAGTGGATATAATCCATATGTCTTTGCCAGTCATCTTCATCCCTGACGAGATGCTCCCAATACCTTCTTTGCCATATTGCCTTTTCATCCTTTGATTGTCTTGACTGACTGCTTGCTGCACCATCAAAGCCTTTACATAACCTGCTAAAGTAATGCTTAATCAAGCGCCACCTCGTCGGGAAATCATCGTCATCTTCGGGCAATTGCCATATACAATGAATATGGTCAGGCAATATCACAATCCCGTCTATTTCAAACGGCCTTTTACGCCTTATATGGTCAAATGCAGCCCGGAGGCGGTCTACATTTTCAGGAATGGTCAATATCGGGTGTCTTTCATGCGTAACCACGGTAAAGAAATAGCAGCCTCCCTTTTGCCATGCCCGCCGATATTCCATACTTCGATGTCCTTTGCTGTGTTGGGTCCGCGGAGTTTACCCCATAATTGATATGGGGCTTGATCCAACCTTGCCGTGTTGGGTCCGCTGCGCTTGACCCAACCTACTCGCTCATCGCCTGATACCCGTTTTAGGACGTAGGATGGGTGAAGCGAAGCGCACCCATCAAAACTAAAAGGCGTTTATCGCCGCAAACACCTGCTCGTCCGTATAACCCGCAAGGTCTATTGATTTACTTCTGCACGCCGCAACGCAAACCCCGCAGCCCTGACACACGCCGTCGTTGACCTTGGCGAGCCGCCGGACGACCGTGCCCTGCCTGTTCTTCACTCCGTCTTTTTCAATCGCCGAATACGGACACGCAATAACGCAGTCCCAGCAGGCGTTGCAGGTAGTCTTATTTACGAGCGCGGTAATCGGCTCTCTCGTCATCTCGCTCGCGGAGAAAAGCGCCAAAGCCTTGCTCGCGGCAGCCGAGCCTTGCGCCACGGAATCCGGTATGTCCATTGGCCCCATGCACGTGCCCGCGAGGAATATCCCGGCCGTTACGGTCTCAACGGGCCTCAGCTTGGGATGGTATTCGTTGTAGAACTTGTATTTGTCGCAGCCTATGCCGAGTTTTTGCGCCAAAGAATCTGCGCCATCCCTCGAAACTATGGCCGTTGCAAGCACGACCATGTCGGCCTCTATCTCGACCTGACTCCCGGATAAAGTGTCCGCGCCCTGAACGACTACCTTGCCGTCTTTTTCATATACGCGGGAAACGCGGCCTCTGAGATACATTGCCCCGTCGCGCTCGATGGCCCTTCTCACGAATTCCTCGTAGCGTTTGCCGCCTGAGCGTATGTCCATATAAAAAACGTAGGACTGGCCTCCATGCACCTTGTGCGAATAGAGCATCGTGTGCTTGGCCGTGTACATGCAGCAGACCTTCGAGCAGTATGACACGCCCTTTTTCTCGTCCCTCGAGCCTACGCACTGGATGAATACTACGCTCTGGGGAACACGGCCGTCGGACGGGCGCCGTATCTCGCCGCCCGTGGGGCCGGACGAGGACGCGAGGCGCTCGAACTGCATGCCGTTTATCACGTCTTTTATTCTGCCGTAACCGTACTCGCCGAACCTCTCGTTGGGCATGAGCTGATAGCCGGTTGCAACGACTATGGCGCCGAATTCCTCGGTTACTATCTTGTCAACTTGCTTAAAATCAATGCACTTGGGGCCGCAAACGAGCGCGCACGCCCCGCACTTGTCCTTCTGTATTTTAGGGCAGTTCGGCGCGTCTCTGACCGGGATATTCGGGACCGACTGCGGGAACGGCGTATAGATGACCTTACGTTTTGCAAGCCCCATCTCAAAGGCGCTCTCGGTCTTGAACGGGCACTTCTCTATGCACTCGCCGCAGCCCGTACAGAGGTCTTCGTTGACGTATCTCGCTTTCTTGCGTATCTGAACTCGAAAGTTGCCGATGTAGCCCTCGACCTTGACGATTTCGGAGTAGGTGTAGAGCGTTATGTTCTCGTGCAGCTCGGCCTCGACCATCTTGGGCGTCAAGATGCACTGCGAGCAGTCCATTGTCGGAAAGGTCTCGGACAGGCGCGCCATATTGCCGCCGATGGATGGTTCTTTTTCCACGAGCACGACCTCTATGCCGCCGTCGGCCATGTCGAGCGCGGCCTGTATCCCGGCGATGCCTCCGCCTATGACGAGGCCGCGCTTTTTGACGGGTATCTTTATCTTTTTGAGGGGCTTGTTCTTCTTGAGCCTCTCAATCGTCATGCGGGTGAGGTCAATTGATTTTATCGTCCCCGCCTTTTTCGTGCTGTCATGGTGCACCCACGAGCACTGCTCCCTGATGTTCGTTATCTCGCACTTGTAAGGATTCAACCCGGCGGCCTCCGCGGCCTTGCGGAATGTCTTCTCGTGCATGTGCGGGGAGCAGGCCGAGACAATGATTGAATCGAGCTTGTTGTCCTTGATGGCGTTCCTGAGCATCTCCTGCCCCGGCGACGAGCACATGAACTTGTAGTCGCACGTGTAGACCACGCCGGGGAGCTTGCTCATCTCTCCCGCCACTTTTTTGGTGTCAACGGTCGCGGCGATGTTATTCCCGCACTGGCATACGAATACGCCTATACGCGGCATAAGAAAAACCTCTCCATGGTTAAGCCGTTACCTTCCCCTTCAACAACTCCCTCGCATCCCACTTGCTCTCCCCAAACCCCAACCCCTCTACGTCCTGCCCCAACGCATAGCCCAAGAGCTGCGTGAAATAAACGATTGGCACGCCTTTGTAGCCGGGGGTTTCCGCCTCGACCCGCGCTTGGCTCTTTTCCAAATTATACTGACACAGAGGGCAGGACGTAACGATAATGTCCGCGCCCATTCCAACGGCGGACTTCATCACGTTGCCGGATAACCTCGTAACAACGTCCTCGTTGTTCATCGCCAAATGCGCGCCGCAGCATTCGATCTTATTGGGGAACTCCACAGGCTCGGCCCCGAGAGACTTCATCAGGTCTTCGAATATCACCGGCGCCTCGGCCTTATCTATACCCATGTCCTCGAAAGGGCGAAGGAGCATGCAGCCGTAGTAGCACGCGGTCTTGACGCCCTTTAACGGCCTTTTTACCGCCGCCGTTACTTTATCAAACCCAATCTTATCGCGCAGGACTTCAAGGTAATGGATGACGCTCAAGCTCCCGTCATAGTCCTCTTCAATAAAGCCGTTTATGACCCTGCGTCTTTCCCTGTGGTCCCTTATGACCTTGTTCGTGCGCTTCAAGACGTTGTAGCAGACCGAGCACAGCGTCATAACCTCAGCCCCGTCTTTACTCGCGTTAGCCAAGACCTTGGCCGGCGCGGTGAGGCCCATGACGTTATCGGGAGTCAGCGGAAACGCCGCGCCGCAGCAATTCCACTGTTTCAATTCGGACAACTCAAAGCCGAGGGTTTGAGCCGATTGACGCGCCGACGAATCAAAACCCTTTGCGAATGTATTTAACGTGCAGCCGGGATAGTAGGGTATCTTCATTTCGGTTACCGGTTATCCGTTATCTCACAGAAAAAACGCGAATATCAACGCGAGCCCGAATATGAGAAGTATCAGTCCTTCGACGAAACCCTTGAGGAGCTGTATGCCAGGGTCCTTTTCATCGACCATGTTCACACCCCCTATCGGTTGCCGGTTTAAGGACGATTGGTTTTTACCTTCACTGATAACCGATAACCGTCCACTGATAACTGCTTTAACTCACCAGCTTCCTGAACCCGCATACAATCGCCTGTTGCGGGGCTTTTTTCAAAAAAGCAACCGGTATCTCGCTAACCTTCTGCGCCTCTTCAGAACGCCTAAGATGAATCTGTCTCAACCCCTCAAGCGCGCTTGCCACGCTGCATCCTTTGGGGCAGCGCGAATAGCATTGCAGGCAACCCACGCAGACCCAGATGGAATTCGCGTTCATGACCTCGTCAACCCTTCCGAGCTGCAGCATCCGCATGACCTGATGCGGCTGGACGTCCATTGCGTAGGACACCGGACAGCCGCCCGAGCAGTTGCCGCACTGGTAGCACTTCTTGAAATCCTCTCCGCTTATGCGCTCGATGCGCTGGACAACGGAACTTTTTATATCGTCATTCGAGAGCTTAATCATTACCCGTGCCCCTGTATTTCTCAACGCCTTGAACGAAGAGGTCTCCTCCGACCGCGTCGTTGACGACTATGGCCGGAAAGTTCTCGACCTCAAGTCTCCTTATGGCCTCTGGCCCGAGGTCTTCGTAGGCTATGACCTCCGCCTTTTTTATGGCGCGGGCGATGAGCGCGGCCGCGCCGCCGACCGCCGCGAAGTAGACCGCCTTATTCCTCTTCATGGCCTCCAATACGTCTTTGCTTCTCGCGCCTTTCCCTATCATGCCCTTCAAACCGAGGTCCAAAAGCCTCGGGCTGTATGCGTCCATCCTGCCGCTTGTCGTGGGACCCGCCGAGCCTATAACCTGACCGGGCTTTGCGGGCGTGGGGCCGACGTAATATATTATCTGCCCCTTTATGTCGAATGGAAGTTTGCCTGCGGAGAGGGCTATACCCTCCTTGTCGAGAAGCTCGATTAGCCTTTTGTGCGCCGCGTCCCTTGCCGTATAAAGGACGCCTGTTATGAGAACCTTGTCCCCGGCGCGGAGTTTTTCAACGTCGGCATTCGTGAGCGGCGAGGTTATCTTGATGGACACCGTCATTCTATATAACCGCCTCTTTGTGTCTGTCCGCGTGGCACTGGATATTGACGGCAACCGGCAGGCTTGCTATGTGGCACGGATAGGTCTCTATGTGAACGGCGAGCGCCGTGACCGTGCCGCCGAACCCCATAGGCCCGATGCCGAGGCCGTTTATCGTCTTAAGAAGTTCTTCTTCGAGGCCCGCAACGTCGCCGTCAAGGTTCTTTCCCCCGACCGGCCTTAGAAGCGCCTTTTTTGCGAGGATGGCGGATTGCTCGAAGTCCCCGCCGATGCCCACGCCTACGATTATCGGCGGACACGGGTTGCCGCCCGCCTCCCTTACGGCCTCGACCACAAAACCCTTTATGCCGGGCACGCCTTCGGAGGGTTTCAGCATCTTCAAGCGGCTCATGTTCTCGCTGCCCGCGCCCTTTGGCGCGAACTTTATCTTGACCTTATCCCCCTCGACCATGCGCGTATGGATTATCGCGGGCGTGTTGTCGCCGGTATTCGTCCTTTTAAGAGGGTCGCAGACGGATTTTCTCAAATACCCGTCTTTATAACCCTGACGCACGCCCTCGTTTATCGCGTCCTCGAGGGAGCCGTCAAGCTCAACGCCCCTCCCGGCCTCGACGAAGAATACGGATATGCCCGTATCTTGGCACATGGGGACGTTCTCGGCGTCGGCTATCTCGAAGTTTTTTATTATCTGGGCCAAAACCTCCCTGCCGAGCGGAGATGCCTCTTTTTCGGAAGCAACGCGGATGGCGGCGGCGGCATCAGGTTCGAGATGACAGGCCGCGGCAATGCAGAGCTCTTTTACCTTCGCGGTTATGTCTTTGACCGAAACTTTTCTCAACGAAATGCGCCCCTTTAAAATTTAAGCTCGTCAATGAGGCCTTTCACGGCCTTTACCGAATCCTCGAACGCCTTTTTCTCTCCGGCGTCGAGCTCTATCTCAATTATCCTCTCGGCGCCCCCCGCGCCTATAACGACCGGAACGCCTATGAACATGCCCTTCACGCCGTACTGGCCGTCGCAGTACGCGGCGCAGGGGATTACGCGCTTTTTGTCTCTTATGATGGCCTCGCACATCTCGGCTATGGCCGCCGAAGGCGCGCAGTATGCGCTGCCGGTCTTGAGGAGCGCGACTATCTCGCCGCCCGCCTTTTTGGTGCGGCCCATAATCGCGTCAATCTTCTCTGGAGGCAAAAGCTGCGTTATCGGTATCCCGGAGACGGTTGAATATCTTTTAAGGGGCACCATCTCGTCCGCGTGACCGCCTATGACCATCGCGTGCACGTCTTCCATTGACACGCCAAGCTCCATTGCGATAAACGCGCGCAAACGGCCGCCGTCAAGCGCGCCTGAAAGTCCCATTATCTTTTTGGGCGCAAGACCGCTATGCTTCCACGCCGCATAGACCATCACGTCAAGCGGGTTCGTAACTATAAGAAGATGCGCGTTTGGAGAATGTTTTACAACCCCCTCCACGACGTTTTTCAGGATACCGACGTTCGTCGCGATGAGATCGCTTCTGCTCATCCCAGGTTTTCGAGGGATGCCCGCGGTTATGATAACCACGTCGGAATTCGCGGTGGCTTTATAATCGTTTGTCCCGACGACCAACGAGTCAAAACCCTCTATGGGGGAGGCCTCCATGAGGTCAAGGGATTTTCCCTGCGGCACGCCCTCGACGATGTCAAGGAGGACAACGTCTCCAAGTTCTTTGAGCGCAATCCAGAGCGCGGTATGCGCCCCCACGTGCCCGGCGCCGACAACGGTAATCTTTTTTCTCGACATCATGCCTCCTTGAATAAAAACTATTTTGGTTGGACTTCTTAACCCTATAACCTATTGATTTTTAAAAATATTTTAGGCTGATACTTTTCTGAAATAATCCCGGCAAAGGCTATGCCTCTATTGTATACAGTATACAAAAACGCCTTTTCTGTCAAGGATTTTCTAAACCATAGGCCGGAGCGCCTCGGCCCCAAAAGTCCTTGAAATCAAGCGGTTTGTGTGCTAATTGTAAACATACTCCGGCGTATGGAGCACAACAGCGGCAGAAAAATACGGGGCGTAGCGCAGCCTGGCAGCGCGCCTGCTTTGGGAGCAGGATGTCGGAGGTTCGAATCCTCTCGCCCCGACCAGTTTTTTTAAAATGACAGGAAGCATTGATCCCGCAGCAGGTATAAATCCTACAGACAGTAGAAACAGGGGTGAATACACGCATACCGCCAAAAAAGAAGTATCCAAACTCCTTACAACGCTGCCTGACGACTGCTCGCTCGAAGACATCCAGTAACATCTCTTCGTGCTTCAGAAGATCGAACGCGGCTTGCAGGACGCCAAAGAGGGCCGCGTTCTGACACAGAGGGAGGTCGAAAAGCGGATGTCCAGATGGCTCGGCAAGTAGTCTGGTCAAAAGAGGCAGTCGAAGATATCACGGCTGCAACCTAACACATCTCCCGCGACTCGGCCTATTACGCCTCTGCTTTCGTAAACGAGATTCTTGAAGCGGGCATTTACAACCACGCGTCTTTTGATATATACTCGTGATATATAACCTTAAACGAATTCTCGGAGCCGCGCCGATATGTCAACCGCAAAAAAGATACTCTTTGTCCTTGAAGAAGGCGTAAGGGATGAACTTGAAAGCCTCATACCTCCCGGACAGCGGAGCAGGGTGATAAACGAAGCGCTCAAGAAAGAATTGCTCTTTTTGAGAAGAAAAAGGAGCGCCGTCGAACTCGTTAAGCTGTCTTCACGCACCCGCCCCGTCTCAACAAGGGCTATTGTTGAAGAACTCAAAAATGACAGAAAAAGGCGCTGACAGGCAGAAAGTTATCGTGCCGGACGCCTCGGCAATCCTCAAGTGGGCGCTCGGTGGCGACGAACCTGAACGTGAGAGCGCCCTCAGAATACTCAACGGATGGCTTGAGGGCAAATACGAGATAATCCTGCCTTCACTTTGGATTTTTGAGGTCGGAAATATCCTCAGCCGCAGGGAGCCTGAACTGGCCAAAAAGATACTATGTGAGCTTTTGGATCTCAGGTTTGCCGTCGCGGAGATTGACGAGAGGCTTTTAGCAACGATACTGTCTATCGTGCGAGATAAAAAGGTTACGTTTTACGACGCATCTTATCACGCAATCGCCATACTTAACAACGGGACTTTCGTCACTGCCGACCGCTCTTATTTCAACAGGGTTAAAGAAAAAGGGTTTATCCGGCTTTTAAGCGACTTAGATTGAATCTCAGAAGACACACAACACCAACGCGCCCGTAGCTCAGTTGGATAGAGCAACTGCCTTCTAAGCAGTAGGCCACTGGTTCGAATCCAGTCGGGCGCACCAATTTTTTACCAACCCCCCTGGCCCCCTTGCTTTTTCGCCTCAGTTCTGATATTTTGAAACCCTTGTAACGTTTTTGCCGTTTAAGCCAAGGAGGTAACGGATGATACGACTATTCAACTGCGGCCGCCCGTTCACGGCGGCCTTCGCGCTCATGGCGGTATTTTCCCTTTTCTTGTCAGCGCAGACCGGCTGCTCCAAGCGCGAAAAGACCCCGGAGGAAAAGGCCCAGGAAGAAGCCGCGAACCTACAGGCGGCCTTAGGGCATTTCAATAAAGGCAACGATTTGCTCGCCGCCAAGGACTACGACGGGGCGATAACGGAATACGTCGAGTCCGTAAAGTTAAATCCCTCAAACCCGGCGGCGCAGAGCAACCTCGGCTTCGCTTATCTCGACAAGTTCAACGCGGCAAAAGACAAAAAAGACCCTGGCCTCATTGATAAGTCTTTAGAGCATCAAAAAAAAGCGACTGGACTCAACCCGGACATGGCTGCCGCGTATTACGGAATAGCGATGGCGCTTGAACGCAAGGGGGACGTATACGGCGCGCTTGAGACTTGGCGACAGTTCCTAAAACTCTCCACCGGCAAGGGCGGGACCCCCTCGGACGCGCAGTGGTCGGATAGCGCAAAGAAGCACATAAAGGCCATCGAGGAATTCATCAAAAAGAGGGAGAAGGAAGGGAAAAAAGCGCATCCTCAGCAAAAACAGCCGCCGTCTAATCATAAAAAACAATAGACGGCTGACGCAAAATAATACGACCTTTTTTCGCGCTCAAGAACGTCCCCAGATGTTAGGTGTGCATTTTCAAGCCCGCAGTCCTGACGACACAGATGGGGCGTTATTGAGCGCGAACGCCTGCGCTGCCATGATATGTCTCCCTTGTAAACGCCCGAAAGGGGCAGGCAAACCCAGCGCCGATTACCATCACGCCGCCGCCAAGTCTGCTCAAACGTTTGTGGTGGGAAGCGGCGCCGGGCGCATCGTATCACGGGGGGCATATCATGGCCGGAATCACCAAAGACTTCTTCGCCGCATACCACTCGGCCATGTTCGAGCTTTTGGCCGAGGATGCCATCGAGTATAACGCCAAACTCGGCATCCTCATCGCAAGCCGTTGGATAAAAGGACTTAAACACCCCCCTTCAAACGCCTCGGAGTTCAAGGACTCGCTCGGCGCATTTTTCAACGGTCAATTCAAATTCGCCGACAGCGCGGCAATGACCTTCGCCGCGGACGGCACGGCTGCGGTCCAAGTCGAGGGCTGCGCCATCTGCCCGGGCAACGAAATCCTCAAAAAAAGCGGCAAGTCAGGCTACTGCCCCATCTGCCACATGGTCAAATTCGCCGCCTACAAGACCATAAAAATGAACATCGAGTTAACGGAGATAGTGAGACCCGGGCCGGTCGGGGAATGCAGGCTGAGGTATAAGACGGCGTGAGGCCGTTTCAAAAATCCGGATTCAATTTTTTTCACGACAATGAAAATAGGAACACCTGTTGTCCCTATTTATTCGTCTATTTATTCCGCTGATTTTTGCGTTACCAGTATGAAACACATATGGACAACCCCCATGTCAGCCGTATATAATTCAGATAGACATCGCTATGCCGACAATCAAAAATATTTCAGGGCCATACAGGTTTTTCTTTTACAGTTTTGATTGCAATGAGCAAATACATGTACATGCTCAGAGAGAAAGGATGGCCTGTAAATTCTGGATGCAACCGGTTGTATTGGCGAGGAATCAAGGTTTTACCCCAAAAGAGGTCAATGCCATACGGGAAATAATCTTAAAGAACAGGCACAAAATAATGGAGGCATGGCATGAACACTGCGGTAAAAATACAAGAAGTTAGAATTAAGGATGTAAGCGTCACCGAAGACACAATTACAGCTCAACTCATGGATGGACGGATAATCAGCGTTCCGCTTGCATGGTCATGGCGATTGTCGGAAGCGACGCCCAAACAGCGCACAAATTGGAGAATTATCGGAGATGGACATGGTGTGCATTGGCCTGATATTGATGAGGATATAAGCGCCGAAGGCATGCTTTATGGTATTCCCGCTCCAAGACCTCAAATATCTTCAAATCCCAACGCTAAATCAGAACGAAAGAAAAAATGATTGAAAATCGGGATGTGTCCCGAATGATCTCTAAAGACGGTATCTACAGGGCTTGAGAAATAACATAAAACCCCCTACTTGAAAAAACTCTCCTTCTCGTAGATAATCCCCTTTGCGTCTTCCTTCAATACGCCGCCGTCAATCACCTCGCCGATGAAGAGCGTGTGGTCTCCCGCGTCGTGGAACGAGACGACCTTGCAGTCCATCCACGCTATCGCGTCCTTTAAAATAGGGCATCCCGTTGCCTTAGTGTCGTAATCCCTGTCCGCGAACTTGTCGGTCTTCTTGCCGGTCTTGAGCCCGAAGTGACGGCCCGTCTCGACGTTGTCAGGCCCGAGCACGTTAACGGCGAAGACACCGGAGTCTCGTATCATGTCGTGCGAATGACGGGTATGGCCCACGGATATCGTTACGAGCGGCGGTTCAAACGACGCCCGGCAGACCCATGCCGCAGTCATGGCGTTCACCTTATCGCCGAGCTTGGCGCTTATGACATAGACGCCGTGCGTTATCCTTTTCTGCGCATGGGATATCTCATGTTTTACGGTCATCGGGCCCCTTATTCTTTTCTTGATTGATATACGCGCGGTTATTTGGAATGACGGTCCGCGACCTTGCTGGCCCCGTAGGAACCGGGTTTCGTAACCGCGGCGTAGCCCGAGCCGGTAACCATGCCCACGACCTCTTTTATGATGTCGCGGGTGTCGCCGTTATTCCCGATGTCAAGGTGTATTTCAACGGGGAGTTTTTTGAATCCGTTTTCGTTCAATTTGCCGCTCATGACCGAGGCAAGCTCGATGGACATGGTGGCCTCGTAGAACATCCTTTGGCGCAGGTTCTCTATCTTTTTGCGGTGGAGTTTTTTGTAGAAATATATGCCGCCGTGCCCTATCCGATGTATGATTATCGCGCTTACGAACAGGGTCTCGGTGTTGAGGAAGGAGTCCGTGCCGATGATGAGGTTATATGCGCGGGTCTTGTCTTCGTTTATGTAGGAGACGAGTTTGGAAAACATCTCCTCTAAGGACAGGCGTCCGTAAGTCGGGCTTATAAAGTCTTGCCAAGCGGAGTATTTCTCCGATAAAATCATTTTGGCATGATACTACAAAAGGGTTGATAAAAACAAGGGGTTTTTCCTTTGGCCCAAAAGTTAAACGTGATGATGTGTTTTATAAAGGACGGGGCAACCGTCCTGACCGTCAACAGGAGGCTTGCGCGGTATCTTACGAACCTCTACGACAACGCGATGAAGGAGGCCGAAGCCTCGTGCTGGCCTACCCCCCAGATTATGCCGACTGCCGCGTGGGCAACAAAACTTTGGGACACGCATACATTCGGGCCGCCGATTTTGAGCGCCCTCCGCGCCAAGGCGCTCTGGGAAAAGGTCATCTTAAATGACAAACCCCTTTCAGCCGTCAGCGGCGCGGATGACGCTTATCGCGGCTATACGTTGCTCAACGAATATTGCCCTCAAGAGACGCCCTCATCCGGCATAGGGCTGAGCGAAGAGGCCGTTGCCCTCAAGCGATGGACGACCGAATACGAGCGCGAGGTCAAGAGGCTCGGCTTTGTCGAGCCTTCGCTCGTTATCTCAAAACTTGCGGCGCGCTTATCGTCGTGGAAAGGGATAAATCCCGTCCTCCCGAAAGAAATCGTCCTCGCCGGTTTTAACGAATTGACGCCTTCGGTAACGTCCCTTTTAGACGGGCTTAAATCATGCGGCGTTTCCACGCGCTTGTGGCCGAGGGCGCCGGATTTCCCCGGCAACCCGGCCGCCGGACCGAGCGGCCTCGAAGGCAGACTCACGATAAGACGTTACGCTGACGAAAAAGAAGAGGTCATCGGCGCGGCCCGATGGGCGCGGGAACATGTAAAGCCGAACATGCGGGCCGCCTTCATCGTGCCGGAGTTGGAAAAGTATCGGGCGCTCATCGAAAGGGAATTCGCAAGGGAGTTGAACCCGGCCTCCGTCTTGCCCGGCCAAGCGCACAAAAACGTATTCAACATCTCCCTCGGAACACCCTTAACGGAAGAACCGCTCGTGAGGTCCGCCCTCAATATCCTCTCCGTCAGCCCGGGGAAAAACGAAACAGCCAAACTCTTTGCCGCGCTTCTCTCCCCGTTTTTTTCCGCTGAACCGGAAAGGCTCATCCTCGCGGCCGTTGACATGCGCCTTAGAAGAGAGAACCGCAGCCACTCATCCCTGCGCGAGATAGGCATTGCCGCGACTATGGACGGGGGCGCGGCTCTCATAAAAAGACTTGGGGCATGGCTTGAAAGGATAAATGCCTCCGGAAAAAAACTCCTGCCGTCCGCGTGGGCGTTGGAGTTGAGCGCGACCCTTAAAGACGCGGGATGGCCCGGACAAACCGGACTATCGAGCGTAGAGCATCAGGCACGGGCCGCGTGGAACGGCGTCCTTGAGGCATTTGCAAGCCTCGACGACGTGCTCGGCGTCCTGACGCGGACGGAGGCCGTATCGCGGCTGTCAAGGGACGCGCAAGATACCATCCATCAGCCGGAAACCCCGGAGGCCGCCATACAGGTGCTTGGTCTTTTGGAGGCCTCGGGCCAGAGCTTCGACCGGATTTGGTTCATGGGCTGCCACGACTTTGCCCTGCCCCCGGAACTCTCCCCAAACCCTTTTATACCGCCCGATGTCCGCAAGAAATACAATCTTCCCCACGCGAGCCATGAGCGTGAATTCAAATTCATCAGCTCGGTCTTGGGAAGGCTCATAGAAGGCGCGCATCCCATAGAGGTGAGTTACCCGGCCGTTGTCGAGGAAAAGGAGATGCGCCTGTCTCCGTTTTTTCATGACGCGGGCGCCGTGATTGAAGAACCCGCGTCACGGGGCTGCCGCCTCGTTGACGCCGTGCAAACGGGGAAGACCCTCGAAGACGTCCCTGCGGATTCCCCCATCCCGCCGACGGAAAAAGAACTCTCCACCGTTACCGGAGGCACGGCGATAATAAAAGACCAGTCCCACTGCCCGTTCAAGGCGTTTGCTGCTCACAGGCTCCACGCCGCGTCCGTCCCCTCCACTGAATTCGGCCTTAGCCTCAAGCAGCGCGGCGCGATACTCCACAGGGCTTTATGGAAGTTCTGGGACAACGTCGGCGATTCAGGGAGACTCAACGCCATGACGGAAGATAAGACCCTCGAAAAAATCATTAAATCCGCGGCAGATGAGTCTTTTTCGGGGATAATACTTGCCCCGCAGCTTGCGCCCGTAATCGCGCTTGAAAAGGAAAGGCTTTGCGCGCTCCTCAACGAGTGGGCCGCGTTGGAATTGAAACGGGGAAGGTTTAAGGTCAAAAAGATGGAGACCGAAAACAAGTTCACTATAGCGGGCCTCACCATAAAAGAAAAGCCGGACAGGGTTGACGTGCTCGAAGACGGAAAAGAGGCGGTCATTGATTACAAGAGCGCAAATGACCTCAGCATAAACGGCTGGCTCACGGAGAGACCCAAAGACCCGCAGCTTATAATATATTGCCTCTCAGGCAAGTTCCAGGCCATGACATTTGCCAAGGTCATGCCCGGGGATTGCAGGTTCGTGGGCGTGGCTATTGCGCCGGACATCATGCCGGGACTGGCGGCCTACGAACAAAAAAAATGGAAGGGCGCGCAAAGCAGCGCCCCCGGCGGATGGGACGGCCTCACGCAGTTCTGGAGGGGCGCCATCGAGACGATTGCGGCCGAGTTCGTTGCCGGGGTTTGCGAGGTCTCACCCAACGGAGACCCGCCTAACTTATTCGAGGTGTGCAGATACTGCAAATTGCCGTCTCTTTGCAGGGTCTTTGAGATGGAGGGGGAATTCAAGGGAGAAGAATAGATGAATAAGAATAATGCGTCCGGCGCCGCCCAAAGGGGGGATGACCCCCAACGACACCGCGCCCTCGACCCTGCCGAGTCTTTCATCGTGCAGGCGCCCGCTGGCTCAGGCAAGACCGAGCTTCTGATGCAAAGGTTTTTGTCGCTCCTCTCGACCGTTGAGCGTCCGGAGGAGATACTCGCCGTAACCTTCACCAAGAAGGCGGCGGGTGAGATGCAGGGCCGCATCATCGGGTCTTTGGAAAAAGCGCGCAGCAATGAAACCTCTCAAAGACCCCACGAGGCAAAAACCATCTCGCTTGCCCAAGAAGTGTTGAAGCGCGACAAGATGCTCGGATGGGGACTCTCAAAAAATCCAGGAAGGCTCAGGGTGCAGACCCTCGATTCTTTTTCGTCTTACCTTGCCCGGCGCATGCCCATACTCTCAAAATCGGGCAGGGCGTCTGTAATTTCCGATAACCCCGGCGAGCTTTATAAAGAGGCTGCATTGCGCGCGGTCATGCTCATCTCCGCATCCGGCCATAGCGCACAATGCGTGGAAACGGCGCTCCGTCACCTCGACAACTCGGTTGCCTCGCTTGTAGAGAGGCTCTCCGGGATGCTTGAAAGGCGCGATCAATGGTTACGGCACATCAAGACAGGCAGGGCCGAGAACTTAAGACCGCTCCTCGAAGCATCCCTTAAAAACCTCGTGGAGGACAAGCTCCGCGGCCTATCCCTCGCGTTTCCCGGCACACTCGTACCCGCGCTTATAAAGACCGCCGCTTATGCGGCAGAGAACCTTACGGCCAACGCAGACAACGGCCCGGTTGCGCGCCTTCCCGAAATTGCCGGACTTCCGGGAGCAGACGCAGGAAGCCTTTCCCTCTGGCAAGGCATTGCGACGTTTTTTCTGACAAAAGAAGGAGAGTGGAGAAAGCCCGGAGGGGTCAGCGTCAAAAACGGCTTCCCCGCCGGAAAGAGCGGCGTTGAAGCGGATATGAAACAGGAGTTCAAAGACCTCCTCGAAGCCATCTCCGGCAACGAGGCCCTGCGAAACAAACTCGCGGAGACCGTGCTCCTGCCTGCCCCGAAATTCGACGACCGCGATTGGGAGATATTGGACGCGCTCTTGAAACTCCTGCCCATTGCCGAGGGGATTTTACAAGAGGTCTTTGCGGAGACCGGCGCAGTGGATTTTCAATCAGTCGCGCTGTCCGCTCTTAATGCGCTTGGCAGCGTTGACGACCCGACGGATCTCCTCTTGACGCTTGACTACAGGATAAAGCACATACTGGTTGACGAATATCAAGACACGTCTTACGGCCAGTTAAAACTCCTCGAGACCCTCGTTGCCGGATGGGAGAATGGCGACGGCAGGACGCTATTTCTCGTGGGGGACCCGATGCAGTCAATCTTCGGATTCAGAGAGGCCGAGGTCGGGTTATTTCTGAACGCGAGGACAAACGGCGTCAACGGCGTAAGACTCTCTCCGCTCACGCTCAAGACAAACTTCAGGTCCGATGCCGGGATAATAAACTGGGTCAACAAGACCTTCTACTGGGCATTCCCTTCACACGAAGACCCTTTTACCGGCGCGGTGCGGTTTGAAAAAAGCGTTGCCGTAAAGGGTTCTTCGGACGCCGATGCCGTTCGGACGCTCCTCACGGACCGAAGGGACGACGCATTCGAGGCTGAAACTGCAATTTCGATAATTAAGAATACCCCTGCCGATGAAACCGTAGCAATACTTTGCAGGTCCCGCATTCATCTTGTGGAGATAATAAGGGCCTTGAAACGCGAGCGGATTACATTCAGGGCAAAAGGGCTTGACGCGCTCGGCGACAGGCCGGTGATATACGACTTGATGTCTTTAGTGCGCGCGCTGACCCACCCTTATGACAGGACTGCGTGGCTCTCGATACTGAGGGCGCCGTGGTTGGGATTGTCCCTAAAGGACATCCACGCCCTTTGCAGCGCGGACACGGACGCGCCGGTCTGGTCCCTGCTCAACGACGCAGCGCTCGTGGGCGCACTTTCAAACGATGCAAAGGCGCGGCTCGTCCCGTTCATCGTCAAACTCGGTAATGCAATGGCCTTGAACGGCAGGATGCCTTTGGCGCAGCTCGTTGAGGGGCTATGGATTGAACTCGGCGGGCCTGCCTGCGTGGAGCCGCGAGACTTAACGGACGCGGAGACGTTTTTCGAGACCCTCTCGTCCGTTTCCGCGGGCGCCGTCCTCGACCCGTCAAAAAACCTCGCGTCAAGGATAGCGGCATTGAAGGCGGGCGGCGCAGACAACTATGCGGCAATTAAGGTTGACCTTATGACCATCCACAGCGCAAAGGGGCTTGAATTCGACCACGTGATAATTCCGGGCCTCGGAAAAAAGACCCGCGGAGATACGAGAAAGCTGCTCCTCTGGATGGAGCGCGGGGGAGACCTCCTGCTCGCGCCGGTTGAAAAAAAGACCGCGGGCGCGTCGAGCACGGTCTACGATTATTTAGCCGCGGTTGCGAAGAAAAAATCGGAACTTGAAAGACGCCGCCTTTTTTACGTTGCCGCGACACGCGCAAAAAAAACCCTGCGCCTCATAGGCCACGTCAAGTCAACAAGTGGAGACGGCATCACCGTGGAGCCGTCTTCTTTTCTCTCAGGGTTGGAAGACCTCTTGACGGAGGTCATCGTTACGGATTCAGGGGGCAAAAAAATCTCCGGTCAGGCCGAGCACAATCGTCCTCGCCTTAGGCTCAAAAGGCTTCCCATCTCTTGGACGCCGCCCGCGCCTGCCGCGCCCGCCGTTACCGTCTTTGATACGTCCGGCCATGACGAAAAGGCGCCTGAGTTTTACTGGGCGGGACAGTCCGTGAGGCATCTCGGAACGCTCGTGCACGGATACCTCGCCATGATCGGAAAGGACGGTTTGGACAAATGGAACGAAAAACGGGTTGTCGCCGAAAAAGACCGCATAATGGGCGTCCTGCAGTCGCTCGGCCTCGGAAGGGTTGAGGCGGTAAAAAGGGCCTCAGACGCGGCCCGCATCCTCACGGCGGCCTTGAACGACGCGAGGCTTCGCTGGATACTCAAAGACCACAAGGAAGGCGCGTTTGAATACGCGCTCACCGCGGTCATCGGCAGAGAAATCGTCCGCTCCGTGATTGACAGGACCTTCGTTGACGAAGACGGCGTGCGCTGGGTCATTGACTACAAGACCGGGATTCACGAGGGCGGGAATGTTGAGGGGTTTTTAAAGGCGGAGGCGGAGCGCTATGCGCCCCAGCTTGAGCGATACGCGGCGGCGCTTGCCGCCGGCGGAGAAACGCGGCCGATAAAAAAAGCCCTCTACTACCCGGCGCTCTTGAAGTGGGTGGAGGTGTAGCAGAGACGGTAACGTCAAATATTTTGTGTCATAAGAGATTTTTGAGGCATTTTCCCCGCTCTTTGTTGCCAAACGCCATCAAAGTGTGTTATTATGGAGTGAGTTAAGTTCTTTGACATAACTTCCATAAATTTCTCTCCGTGAAAACGGGGAATGGGGGCGACCGGTTTCGACGGGACGGTCAATACGCTGAGGGAAGCATGCCGAGGTATTATCTCCTCGTAAAAAAAGGTTAAAAACCATAGTCGGCAACGACTATAACTACCAACTGGCTGCCTAATCGCAGTTAGCGTCTTTTCTGCCCTTTCCTGTGGGGCTTAAAAGACGACCATTAGCAGGATGGCTTGCGGGGCTCTGTCCGAAGGACCTGCAAGCGAGACTCAACCGGACTTGCCCTCCGGGACTTTGCCTGATGAGTGACGGAGGGCGAGAGCTGACATCGGGCTAAGCATGTAGACGCCCCGGCTGCGACGTTCCCGGACGTGGGTTCGATTCCCACCGCCTCCACCAGATTAAATATACGGGGTTAGCTTTACGGCTAACCCCGTTGTTTTTGCTTCCCAAGACTGTCCCAAATCTTAGGGGAAAATAGGGAACATCCCGAACTCCTCAAGCATCCTCTGAAAAAAATATGCCCGCGAACCTGAAGGGCCTTCAAAAATACCGCGTAGGCGGCTATAGAGTCCTCTTCTGGGTTAATCACACCGGCAAATCCATTACCCTATACGGCGTCGAGCATAGAAAATCGGTATACAATAAACTTTGATGCCGTCTCCTCCCTGCGCCGCATAACCGGCCTTTTCATTTTTTCCGCACCCTGCCGATGTTGCCCTTCTTCAAAGCCGTCTCTTTTCTATCACCTCCCCCACAAACGCCTTTGCCCTTTTTACAGCCGGCCGTACGCTCAAACCCTTTGCAAGGCCCACGGCTATGGCCGCCGAGAGCACGCAGCCCGTTCCGTGCAATTCCGCCCGGCCGGCCTTTATGCGCCTGCCCTTGAAATAATAAAACCCCTTGCCGTCAAAGAGCGCGTCAATCGGCGCGCCCTGCAAATGCCCGCCCTTCACCAGAACGAATCGAGCGCCGAGCGAATGTATCTTCCTTGCGGCCTCATCCATGCCCCGGATGTCCTTTATCTTTACGCCCGACAGTGCTTCAGCCTCCGCAAGATTGGGAGTAACGATCGTCACGAGAGACAGTAGCCTTTTAATTTCGGCAACGCCCTTTTTATCGAGAAGCGCCTTGCCGCTTGTTGAGCGCATGACCGGGTCGAGCACGATGTTTTTAAACCTCCGGCGTTTGAAAAGGCGGATGAGCGCGGTAACGTTTCCCGCGCCGCCTGTCATGCCTATCTTCACGGCGTCTATCTTTGATTCCTCAAGGAGGGTTTCAATCTGTTTTATAAGAAATTGCGGCAAGACGTTGAGGGTTGCCTTGACCTTAACTCTATTCTGCGCTGTAAGGGCGGCAATCGCGGATACCCCTCGGACGCCGAGGGCCGCAAACGTCATGAGGTCGGATTGTAGTCCGGCCCATCCGGAAGGGTCGCTCCCTGCGATGGTCAGGCATGTCTTGAGGGGTTTTTTAGACACAAGATATTGTACCGTTACGCATCACGAACACGCATCACGGCCTTTACGTCAGTACTTCGAGACGTTCATCTCCTCCATCTTGCCCGTAACCGTGTAGACCACCCTTTCGGCGATGTTCGTTACCCTGTCCGCGATGCGCTCTATGTTGTGCGCGGCCCATATCAGATACGTCGCGTCCTTTATTATCCGGGGGTTTTCCACCATGAGCATTATAAGCTCGCCGTATATCCTGTCGTAGAGGGCGTCCACCTCGTCGTCTTCATTGCAGATTTTCTTCGCGGCCCCGGCGTCCTTGTGGGTAAAGGCCTGCATGCACCTCTCTAACATCGAGAGCGCCTTCTCGGCCATCGCCGGCAAGTCAATAAGCGGTTTTACGAGCGGCTCTGTCCCGATGGAAAGGCTTATCTTGGCAATGCCCTCGGCGTGGTCGCCGATGCGCTCCAAATCCGACACGATGTTGATGATGGACGCGAGTATGCGGAGGTCTCCAGCCATGGGCTGCTGGGTCGCAATGAGCATGACGCACTTTTCTTCTATCTCGAACCGTTTCTTGTTCACCTTGACGTCATCCTCGACTATCCGTTTCGACAACGGAAGGTCGCGGTTTTTAAGTGCGCCCATCGAGTCCTTGAGCGCCGCCCCTGCCATCTCCGAGAGATGCAAGACTTCGTTCTGCAAATCCTTCAGCGATTTATGGTATGCCTCGCGTGTCATATCGTCTCCATTCCTTCCCTGATTATTATACTACAAAAACGCCCCTAACCGAACCTTCCGGTTACATAATCCTCGGTAAGTTTGTTGGCGGGCGCGGTGAATATCTTGTGCGTGGAGTCGAACTCGATAACCTCGCCGAGCATGAAAAACCCGGCCGTCCCGGATACGCGCGCGGCCTGCTGCATGTTGTGCGTGACTATGATGACCGTGTAGTTTTTCTTCAGCTCCATCATGAGATCTTCTATCTTCGCGGTGGCAACCGGGTCGAGCGCGGAACACGGCTCGTCCATGAGTATCACCTCCGGCTCCACGGCCACGGCGCGCGCGATGCACAGCCTTTGCTGCTGGCCGCCGGAGAGCGACAGGGCCGGCTCAAAGAGCCTGTCTTTCGTCTCGTCCCACAGGGCCGAATCCTTCAAGGCCTTTTCAACCCTCCCAATCATCTCGCCCCTATTTGTTATTCCGTTCAGCTTCAGACCAAAGGCGATATTCTCGAATACGGTCATGGGAAATGGCGTGGGTTTTTGAAATACCATGCCGACCTTGCTGCGCAGCCCTATGAGGTCAAGCCCCTTATCTAAAATATTTTTGCCGTCAAGGAGTATCTCGCCCTCGTACCTGTTGCCCGGATAGAGGTCGTGCATGCGGTTCAGGCACCTGAGGAACGTCGTCTTGCCGCACCCGGACGGCCCGATAAGCGCCGTTATCTCCTTTGCCTTTACCGCAAAGACGACGTTTTTCAGGGCCTGTTTTTTTCCGTAAAAAAAGCTCAGATTTTTTATGACGATTTTTTCACTCATTGCCGTTGACTCTTCTCATCGTCAAAAATCGCGCCGTAAGCGTAACAATAAGCACGAGCGCGGTTATGAGAAACGCCGCGCCCCATGCCTTGCCGTGCCAGTCTTCATAAGGCCCCATCGCGTAGTTGAAGATGGTAACCGTAAGGGTCGCGGTGGGTTCTCCGGGTTTGAAGTTCCAGAATGCGTTGTTAAACGACGTAAAAAGAAGCGGCGCGGTCTCGCCGGAGACCCGCGCAACCGCGAGCATGACGCCGGTCGTTATCCCCCTCATCGCGCCTCTGTAGACCACGAAGACCGTAACCTTCCAGTGCGGCGCGCCCAGGGCGAGGGCCGCCTCGCGCGTTGAATCCGGCACGAGTTTGAGCATCTCCTCGGCCGTGCGTATGACCACCGGCAGCATTATTATCGCAAGCGCAACCGCGCCCGCGACCGCGGAAAAACCCCCGAAGGGTCTTACGAGGAGCGCGTAGACGAAGACCCCCACGACTATCGAGGGGGCGGACACGAGTATATCGCAGAGAAACCTCACAATGGAAGCGAATCTGCTTGCGCGCCCGTATTCCGACAGATACGTGCCCGCGAGTATCCCGGCCGGGACGCCGATGACGGTGGCCAGCGCGGTTATGAGCACGGTGCCGGTTATGGCGTTTGCCAGCCCCCCGCCCTCGACACCCGGAGGCGACGGGAGTTCCGTGAAAAACGCAACCGTCATGGCCGGCAGCCCAAACCTGAAGACGTCCTTGAGTATCCAGACGAGGAAGAATATCCCGAAGCACGCGGATAAAAGCGATGCCGCAAGCGCGATGGAATTGACGGCCCTCCTCCTCGCGTAATGAAGGCTCACCTTGCGCCTCCGCTGTATGGGCGGTATGAAGACCGTGCTATCATGAGTTTGGCCGCGGCAAGCACGACAAACGTTATGACAAAGAGTATCAACCCAAGCTCCACGAGGGACGACAGATAGATGTCCTCCACGGCCTCGGTGAATTCGTTCGCAAGGGCCGCGGATATTGACGTGCCGGGATTTAAAAGCTCAAGGCTAATCCTTTGGGAATTGCCGATGATGAACGTAACGGCCATAGTCTCTCCGAGCGCCCTTCCGAGGCCGAGTATCACCGCGCCCATGATGCCTGATTTTGCGAAGGGAATGACCACCTTCCATATAACCTCCCATTTCGTCGCGCCGACCGCGTACCCGGATTCCTTCAATATCGGCGGGACCATCAGAAATACGTCGCGCGCGACGGATGAGATGAAGGGGATTATCATTATGGCGAGTATGAAACCCGCGGGCAGCATCCCGACGCCCAACGGAGCGCCCCTGAAAAGAGGGATGAACCCAAGGCGCTCTATCATGAACGGTTCTACGTTTTCCGCTATAAAGGGGGCAAAGACGAAAAGCCCCCACATGCCGTAGATGATGGACGGTATCGAGGCCAAAAGTTCTATGGCCGCGCCTATCGGGCCTTTTATCCCTTTGGGCGCGGTCTCGGTGAGGAATATCGCGTTGCCGAGGCTTATGGGCACCGCGATTATTATCGCTATGACGGAAGAGACTACCGTGCCCCACACGGCGGGCAGGGCCCCGAAGACCCCCTGCACCGGGTCCCACGTCGAGCTTACGAGAAAACCCAATCCGAACTTTCCAATGGAGAGCCACGACTCTTTTATGAGGACGAAGATTATGGCGGACAAAAGCGCCATGACCGCGAAGGCGAAGAAAAAAGACACGCCCTTGAAGGCCGCGTCAGCGGCATGACCGCTTTTATGTCCGTCGGAGATCGGCATATTCCCTTTACTCCGGGCCGCTTCCTATCTCTTCCAAACGCCCTGTCCGCCGCACTTTACCTCTTTTGCCCACGCATCTTCCATTACCGTGTAAACGGGCTGCGGGATGGGCACATAGTCGAGCGACTTTGCCATGTCAACGCCGTCCCTGTACGCCCAGTCGAAGAATCCAAAAACTTCCTTTGTGTTTGCGCAACTCGCCGGGGCCTTTTGGACGATTATAAAGGTTGCCCCTGCTATGGGCCATGCGTTCTTGCCGCCTTGGTCCGTGAGCACCACGGCGAAGCCGGGCGTGCCCTTCCAATCGGCGTTTGCCGCGGCGGCCATGAAACCCTCCATCGAAGGCTCGACGAAGTTCTTCTCTTTATTTTCCATCCTCGCGTGAGCGAGTTTGTTCTGAATGGCGTATGCGTATTCCACGTACCCGATGGTGTTTTTTATCCTCTTGACGTACGTGGCCACACCCTCGTTGCCCTTGCCGCCGACTCCAGTGGGCCAGTCAACGGCCGTGCCGAAGCCTACTTTTTCATGCCAGCCCTTGCTCACCTTGTCGAGATAGTTGGTGAATATCCACGTGGTGCCGCTCCCGTCGGAACGGTGCACCACCGTGATGGAGTCGTCCGGCAATGTCACGCCGGGGTTGAGACTTGCAATCTTTACGTCGTTCCACTTTTTGATTTTACCGAGGTAGACGTCGGAGAGCGCCTCAGCCGACAGTTTCATCTGGCCTGATTTTACGCCGGCGATGTTTACGACCGGGACCACGCCTCCGACGGCCATTGGGAACTGAATTAGCCCGGAGTCATCGAGGTCTTTTGCGGTGAGCGGAGCGTCGCTTGCCCCGAAGTCAACGGTCTTGGCTTTTATCTGCTTTATGCCGCCGCCGCTCCCGATGGACTGGTAGTTCATCTTTGCGCCCGTCTTTTTGTTGTACTCGTAAGCCCATTTCGCGTAGAGCGGATAGGGGAACGTGGCGCCCGCGCCGTTTATCAGCCCGGCGGCAAACGCTATGGAAGCCCCTCCGAAACAAACGGTCAGCACGATAAGTATGTTCAGGTATTTTTTCATGATTTTATTCTCCATTGTCATTTTTTACCACAACCCGGTTACAGGGCTATTACGCGGATGTTACAGTTGTGTTACATCACGCAAACGCCCTAAAAATACATCTGCGCCTGCAACTGATAGACGTTTTTCTTGTTTGCGTTAGTGAGTCTGCCGCCGGCAAACGTTTCATACTTGGTGTTGACCCAATTCAGGCCCGCCTTTAGGCTGTGCCCCTTGCCGTACCAGTTGACGCCAAGTGTCGTGTCCTTCTCGGCCATATCGCGTTGTTTGGAGTCCTGATTATATATCTCGTAACGCGCCGCAGGCTCTATGTTAATGCCCTCTATAAAGTATCCGGCCTGTGCGTACCAGCCCTTGGGGTGCGAGTTCGCAACCGCCCGGTCGGATGTCTCCACCTTCCATTCGTTGAACTCAAACTGCGCCGTCAACCCATTGTAGTGGCCTGAGAGGTCAAGGCCCTTCAATATCCTGCTCTCGCGGTTGTCCGCGGTCGTCGAGTATTCAATGGAGCTTTGGTTCGCGTAGTTTAAGCCGAGCGTAAGGTGCCGCCCGCTGCCGAGGTGTGCGTCGCTCTTTTTCCCCTCGACAAAATTAGGCGGCGAAAACTCCACCCTTGCCACATAGAGCGGTTTTGATTTGTAGACCGCGCGGGCAGGCGTTGTTTGTACGGCCTCGCCGTTTGCCCAACCGTCGGCCACAGCCGCCTCATACGCGATAACCCCGTCGAGGATCTTCCCCTTTACCGCGAACTTGGGCTGGTAGTAGGGGTCGGTCTTGCCGAAAAGCTTCTTGGCCGCCTCCGTGGAGGCCGGGTTTTCCACAAGAAGACGTTTGGATGAGGATGTAAGCGAGACCCTCGAATACGGGAGCTTCTCCTTGCCGAAGATAACGGAAACAGGCTCTATTGGCTCCCACTCGACATACGCGGTGTGGACGATGACCGCGTTGGAGTTGCCTGTCTTGTCCCATTTGTCGCCGGCCAGCGCGAGATGGTATTTGAACGTCTTCACGAGATGCCCGCCGGCCTCAAGCCTTACCCTCCTGAAGTAAAAATCCTTGTCGGTCGCGTATGACTTTCCGTCCTTAGCTATGATTATATCGCCGAAATCCATCCTCGGCTGCAACCGAATCCTCACGTTTAGGTCCGACTCGTTCGCGCTGACGGTTATACCCTTTGTCTCCTCACCGTAGTAAAACCCGGCCGCCTGAGCCTGTGAGACCGCAAACACGCTAAAGAAAAACAACCCTGTTGCCGTTAACCTTTTCATCATCCCTTTCTCCTTATCTTTTTTTCTTTCAGTATAGCCTATGATTGTTACAGGATTATTGCGGACAGGTTACCAATTCAAGATATGATTTGACACGCCAAGGCGTGTTCGGCTAAGATATTTTCTCGTAAAACAAGACCTGCAAGGGGTAAAACTTCCGATGGGCACAAAAAAATCAGCGTCTCTACTTAAGAGGGCCTCGGCCCTAATACCCGGCGGTGTGAACTCCCCGGTCAGGGCGTTCAAGGCCGTCGGAGGCGGGCCGCTTTTCATATCCCGCGCAAAGGGGAGTAAAATCTTCGACGCGGACAACAACCCCTACATAGACTACATCGGCTCGTGGGGGCCCATGATACTCGGCCACGCCCACCCCAAGGTCTTATCCGCCCTTAAAAAGGCGATTGACAAGGGCACAAGCTTCGGCGCGCCCACCGAACTTGAATTGACGCTCGCCGAGGAAACCATCAAGGCCTTCCCCTCGATGGACATGGTGAGGTTCGTCAGTTCAGGCACAGAGGCCGCCATGAGCGCGATACGGCTTGCGCGGGCATTTACAAAACGCGACGACATCATCAAGTTCGAAGGCTGCTATCACGGACACGCGGACAGCCTCCTTGTAAAGGCCGGAAGCGGCGCCGCGACCTTCGGCGTGCCGGACAGTCCGGGCGTCCCGGCCGACTTCGCCAAGCATACCTTCAACGCGGTCTACAACGACCTCGATTCCGTAAGGGCGCTGTTCGAGCAAAACCCGGCGTCAGTCGCGTGCGTTATAGTCGAGGGCGCTCCGGGCAACATGGGCGTGGTAACGCCGAGGGAGGGTTTTCTGCCCGGTCTCGCCGAGTTGTGCAAACAATTCGGCGGCCTCCTTATAATGGACGAGGTCATGAGCGGTTTTAGGCTCTGCTACGGCGGCGCTCAGAAGGTCTATAACGTTGTCCCTGATATAACTTGCCTCGGGAAAATTATCGGCGGGGGACTCCCCGTCGGCGCATTCGGCGGCAAACGCCAAATAATGGAGATGCTGTCTCCGTCAGGCCCGGTGTATCAGGCCGGGACCCTGTCCGGAAACCCGGTTGCAATGACGGCAGGGATAGAGACGTTGAAGGAGCTGAGGAAGAAAGGCGCATACGAAAAACTCCTTCAAACGACCGAGACGTTGTGCCACGGGATAGAGGAGATAGCCGAGAGGCGTTCCATCCCGTGCCACGTGGCAAGGGCCGGTTCGATGCTCACGGTGTTTTTCACGGAAAGGCACGTCGAGAATTACACGGACGCAAAGACGTCAAATCTGAAAAGGTTTTCGCAATATTTTACCCGAATGCTTAAAAACAGGATTTATCTGCCGCCGTCGCAGTTCGAGGCGCTCTTCGTGAGCATGGCGCACACCAAAAAGGATGTCTCCGACACCCTTGCCGCGGTGGACAGGAGTTTTAAGGGGCTGTAGGGCTAACCCCC
>JACRCC010000003.1 GCA_016234405.1 Deltaproteobacteria bacterium
GGGTTGCTATACGCGGGCCTCATGATATCCGGCGGCAAGGCAAAGGTCCTCGAATTCAACGTAAGGTTCGGAGACCCGGAAACCCAGCCCATAATGATGCGTCTCGAAAGCGACTTGGCGGAATTGCTTCTCGCCTCGGCTGAGGGAAGACTCAAGGACGTAAAGATAAAATGGTCGCAAAAACCTGCGGTGTGCGTTGTAATGGCGTCAGGCGGTTATCCGGGGAGTTATAAAATCGGAAAAGAGATTTCCGGCATAGAGGACGCGCAAGGCCCGGATGTCATGGTCTTTCACGCCGGCACCGCCGTTAAAGACAACCGCCTCGTTACTGCCGGAGGCCGGGTGCTCGGGGTAACGGCAACCGGAGTGGACGTAAAAGCCGCCATCGCCAACGCCTACAAAGCGGTTGAAAAGATTTCATGGGACGGCGCGTATTACAGGAAGGACATCGGAAAAAAGGCGCTGAAATAAATTTTTAAATATCGGAGGTTTTATGCCTGCTAAACAAAAACCCCTCGTCGGCATCCTCATGGGCAGCGATTCGGATATACCCATCATGGAAGAGGCCGCAAAGGTCCTCCGGGACTTCAACATCCCTTACGAGATGACCATATCGAGCGCGCACAGGACTCCCAAGCGCACGGCTGACTATGCGCGGAACGCCGAAAAAAAAGGTATCCGCGTCATAATAGCCGGGGCAGGGAGCGCCGCGCACCTCGCGGGCTTTATCGCGGCCGAAACCACGCTGCCGGTCATCGGCGTGCCCATTGATTCGTCTTCTTTAAACGGCCTCGATTCGCTTCTGTCAACCGTGCAGATGCCGGGCGGGGTTCCCGTTGCCTCGATGGCCATAGGCAAGGCCGGGGCGAAAAACGCGGGCATCTTTGCGGCGCAAATATTATCCGTCAACGACGCAAGGCTTAGGGCCGGCCTCAAGGCATATAAAAAACTCCTCGCACGGCAGGTGGAGGACAAGGCGAGAAAGCTGAAGGCATGAATCTTGTCAGACCAGAAAAAAACCCTAATCATAAAGCCCGCGGACTCCTTTAAACCGTTGGAAGAGGTCTTCAAATGCAGCGGCGTCATCGCCTATCCGACCGAGACCTTCTACGGCCTCGGGGTTGACCCTTTCAACTTGGCCGCAATCGAAAGACTTTTTCTTCTCAAGGGGCGGTCCCAAAAAAATCCCGTCTCGATTATAGTTAAGGACGCAATGATGCTTTCTCGCGTCGCCATCCGCATCCCTCCCGTTGCCGAGGGTCTTATGAAAAGATTTTGGCCCGGGCCTTTGACCATTGTCTTTGAGGCGCACCCGTCAATCCCGGCGATGCTCACGGGAGGCACGGGCACGGTCGCAGTGAGGATTTCAAGCAATGAAGTCTGCGTAAAACTCCTCTCCACACTCGGCTCGCCCATAACCGCCACGAGCGCAAACCCGTCCGGCGCGGTAGCGGCCTCAACGCCTGAAGAAGCGCTCGGTTATTTTAACGGCAAAATTGACGCGCTGATAAACGGCGGGAAACTGACGGCAAGGCTCGGCTCGACAATCGTGGACGCCACGACGGACAAGATAAAAATAATCCGCGAAGGGGAAATCCCGTCCGCGAAAATACTGAGTTGACCAAAAACCCCTTTTCTAATTGAAGGACGCCGCCCGCGGGTCAGAGTTTTTTCAGCCGCGCGGCAAAAAACCCGCCGCATCCGTCTCCGTGCGGAAGGGTCCATAAAAATCCTTTTGAATCAACGAGCGCCTTGCACGGCGCAGGCAGGAAATCAGCCGCGTTTTCCATGACGAATCCCGCGTTGTTAGAGAGAAGACCTTTTATGACATCTTCCATTTCTTCCGGCTCGAGCGTGCAAACGGAATAAATAATACGGCCGCCTTTTTTCAGATACCTTGCGAGGTTATCGAGCAGCCTTTTTTGCCTTCCTGAAAGTTCCTTTAAATCTCCTTCTTTTATCCTCCATTTTATGTCCGGCGTGCGCCGGAGAACGCCAAGCCCGGAGCAGGGGCCGTCGAGAAGTATGGCGTCAAAGGAATCCGCCTCGAACTCAAGGGATTTTTCCGCGTCCGCTTGTTTTGTCTTTATGATTTCCGCGCCAAGCCTGCGGGCGGTTTGCTCAATACTTTTGAGTCTTGACGCGGATTTATCGAGCGCCCAAATCTTCCCCTGATTTTTCATCATGGCCGCCGTCTGCGTGGTCTTGCCCCCGGGCGCGGCGCAGGCGTCGAGGATAATTTCACCGGGTTTGGGCGCGACAAGACAGGCTATGATCTGCGAGGCTTCGTCCTGAACGTAAAACCTCTTATCCTTGGATGAAAACTTTGCGCGCCCTGCGGCCTCAATTGAAGGGTGTATTTTCGATATTTCCCCTCCGTCAGGGGAAAACCGGCTTTTTTTGACCTCGATCCCGTCTTTCAGGAGTTCTTCAATAAGCGCGTCTCTATCAATGACGATGGTGTTTGTCCGCAACGTCCTCGGAGGAGGAGTAAGGTTGGTTTTGCGCAGCTCCGTTGCGCCTGATACGCCCCGGCGCTCCATCCAACGCCTTACGAGCCACAGGGGATGGGAATAGAATATCGAGACAAATTGCGCCGCGTTTTTTTTCATCCGGGTAAATTATCTTGTCTTTCCTTGCCGTAACCGCGCGCAAAACCGCGTTCACGAACCCGGCCTTTTTCGCCCCGCCTTTTTTTATGAGCTTAACCGCCTCATCCACGGCGCTCGCTCCCGGGATGCCGTCCAAAAAACATAACTGATAAACGCCGAGCCGCAATGCGTTTAAAACCCTTGTTTCAAGTTTATTCGTCTTGAGCTTGGAAAATCTCCCGATTATCCAATCCAACCTCAAACGGTAACGCAAAACGCCGTAGACAAGCTCGGTCGCAAGCGCGCGCTCCCTTACGTCGAGCGTCACTAACGCATCCTGCAGGAGGATGTCCGCGTAGGCCCCCGCGTCTTCCACCCTATTTAATATCAAGAAGGCGGCCTCCCTGCAGTTTTCCGGCTTGATTTTATTTTGCCCCGCCAAAGCTGCCTCCCAAATCAAAATGCCGTCAACCCAAGTTTATCATGGTTCGCTTTGACGCCCAAGAAATACGACAGCCCTGTCGGATTCGGACAAGTCTGTCTGGTTTAAACCCGTCCGGGTTTTAAATATCAGCACGGGCGCTTTTTGGAAACGGATTATTAGAGACTAAAAAATGCGAAAAAACAATTAGTTAGACGATTTTTGCGGGCCTTTCAAAAAACCGGTTTTAAATGGCAGCCTATTTGCAATACTCTCCTGTTAACGCGCATATAAAGACCGTAAGGGGGGTAAGATGAACATAATCCGGGGGCTTAGCATAAAAAACTTCCTCATGGGGATAGTCGGACTTTTGGTGCTGATATTGGGCATACAATCCGGCATGAGCTTTTACACGGCTTACGTTGACAGTAAAGAAATAGAGCGCACCAATATCGCCAACCGCATGGCCGACCATGTCCTAACGGCAGCCGGCGAGCAGGCAAAGGAGCGCGGTTTTACCGCCACGGCAATCGGCGCAAAGACAAACGTTAACGCCTCCTTGCTCACCATGATTAAAGAGGCGCGCATAAAGGGGAACGCCGAATTTGCAAAGGCGCTCGTCCTCGCCAAAACCCTCATGGACAGGGATTCCGAAAACGAACTCCTTAAAACAACGCTGACGAAGCAGGAGCGCATCTACTCCGAGGTCGAGTCCGCGAGGGCCGTCATTGACAATGGATTAGGGAAGGATATAACCCCGTATCCCGCGCAGGACTGGGTAAAACTCATGACCTCTCTAATCGAGACAGGGGCCGAGTTGAGGCTTGCCACGCTCACCACCAATTCCGGCAAGAGGACGCTGCAGGAGGCCATGAGGCTCAACCTCGAACTCAAACAGGCGATATGGCTCGTGAGCGAATACTCAGGAAGGGAGAGGGCCGCCATCGGCAACGCCATAGCTTCAAGGAAACCCCTTGACCAGCCCACCCTCGAAAGACTTGCCTCGTTCAGGGCCATAGTGGATCTTAACCTGAAACCCATCTTGAGACTCAAGGAAACCCCGGGCGTTGACCGTGAAATATTAACGGGCATCTCGCGCATGGAGGAAATATTCCTCGGAACCTTCGACAAGACAAGACATTCCGTTTACGGCGCGGCCCAGACCGCGGAATACCCCGTTACAACGGAAGAATGGATAAAAAAGAGCACCGAGGGCATAGACTCCACGCTTGCGGTTTCAACCGCGATAAGCCGCGTGGTTGACGCCAAGTATGCGGATCTTGCCGCATCGAAGCGGAATATGATCATCTCCACCGCCGTCTTCTCCCTCATCATCTGCCTCGGGCTCGTCTCCCTTTGGATAATCAAAAATAAGGTCGTTACACCCTTGCGCCATTTAAACGGCGCAATAAACGAGATTGAAAAAACCGGCGACCTTACCTTGAAGGTAAACGTAAACAGCGCTGACGAAAGCGGCCAGATAGCCGAGACCTTCAACCGCATGATGACGAAGTTCCACGCCATCATCAGGGAGATTCACTCCTCTACCGAGGCATTGGCCTCTTCATCTGAGCAGCTCTCGGCCTCGGCCACGCAGATAGCCGGAGGGAGCAAGAATCAGGGCATGAAGGCCGCGCAGGTGTCTACCGCCTCTCAGGAGATGAGCGCCACGATAATCGAGGTGGCCAAGAACGTCTCAAGCGCCGCTGACGCCGCGCGCGAGGCGAGCGCGGTTGCCGTGAAAGGCGGCAGCATCGTCACGAAGACCATCGAGAGCATGAGCGGGATAGCGTCCACGGCCAAGGAATCGAGCGCCATAATCTCCGCGCTCGGCTCACGCTCAAAGGATATAGGCAACATCATCGGCGTGATAGACGACATCGCGGATCAAACCAATCTCCTCGCGTTGAACGCGGCCATAGAGGCCGCCCGCGCCGGAGAGCAGGGCAGGGGATTCGCCGTGGTGGCCGACGAGGTGAGAAAACTCGCTGAAAAAACGATGATGGCCACTAAGGAGATAAGCGCGGTGATAAAGACGATGCAGAACGAAACCGACCGCGCCATAACCTCGGTTAAAAACGAGGTGGACGCGGTGGCTTCCGGCGTCAATCTCGCAAAGGACGCGGGCGCGGCGCTCGGGGATATCGTCTCAAAGGTTGACGTCGTGACCCAGATGGTGCATCAGATAACCACCGCCATGGAGGAACAGAGCGCGGTTACGGAGCAGATAACGGGCGACATCGAATCCGTCGCAGGCGTCATAAACGAGACCACGGAAAGCTCCGAGCAGATAGCGAACGCGAGCGAAGAGATGGCAAGGCTCGCCGTGCGCCTGAAATCAAAGGTGGAGGAATTCAAGGTCTCGACGGCTGAGGACCTCAATGACCGCGCTGCGGTTAAGCGCTCCGTCCTTGAAAGGATAAGGCCGGAATTTGCCCCTGGGTTAACGTCTTTCGAGAGGCACGCGGTCGCCGGTTAGCCGATCGGCGTTGTCTTCGCGCCCAGCGCCACTTTGCTATACGAAGAAATTTATTAACCAACATACTCTCGTAACGCAAAGTGGTGCTGGGCTGTCGTAGCATAGCAAATATGTCCCCTCTAATGGCAATGCTAAAATGTCCCCTATGGAAAAGGAGACTATAGCGGTGAGTCGAAGGGAGTTACGCAGGCGGCGGTTAATGGGGCTTGTTGATGGAGGCAATATCACCCTGAAGGAGGCTTCCGAGAAGACGGGTGCGTCTTATAGACAAGCCGAAAGGTTGAGACGGAGGGCGGGGCGGGACGGCCTTCGGGGTTTGGTTCACGCA
>JACRCC010000037.1 GCA_016234405.1 Deltaproteobacteria bacterium
ATCCTCATAGGCGACGGCATGGGGGACTACCCCATCGAGTCGCTCGGCAACAAGACCCCGCTCGAATTCGCCAAGACCCCTAATATGGATTCGCTTGCCGCTTCGGGCAGGTTTGGGCTTTTCGCCACGGTGCCAAAGGGGTATCCCCCGGGCAGCGACGTTGCCAACCTGTCCATCCTCGGTTACGCTCCCGCCAAATACTACACCGGGCGCGCCCCGCTCGAGGCCGCGTCAATCGGGGTTAAACTCGAACCAAAAGACATCGCCTTCAGGTGCAACCTCGTTACGCTCGCGGACAAAAACGGGGTTGTAATAATGGACGACTACAGCTCCGGCCACATCACCACCCAAGACGCGGACGGGATAATAAAATCCCTTGACGCGGCCCTCAAAAAACAAGGCGATATCCGTTTTTACACGGGCACGAGCTACAGGCACTTGATGGTCTGGAAGCAGGGGCCAAAGGACATAAAGACCACGCCGCCGCACGACATATCGGATAAGGACATTGCCGCCCATCTGCCCAAAGGCGAGATGTCCGATAAATTCGCCGCCCTGATGAAGGCGTCTCAGGAGATATTAAAAGACCACCCTGTGAATAAAAGGCGCGTCGCCGACGGCAAAAAACCCGCTACGTCCATCTGGCTCTGGGGACAAGGCATTGCCCCCTCCATGCCGACCTTCAAAGACCGCTTTGGCGTAAGCGGCGCGATAATCTCCGCGGTAGACCTAATGAAGGGCATCGGCATATACGCGGGGCTTGAAGTTTTAAAAGTGCCGGGCGTTACCGGCTATATTGACACCAACTACAAGGGCAAGGCCGAATACTGCCTCGCGGCGCTTGAGAAAAAAGATTTCGTCTGCGTGCACGTGGAGGCCCCGGACGAGGCCGGACACAACGGCAACCTGAAAGACAAGCTCAAGGCAATAGAGGACTTCGACCGGGAGGTCGTAGGCCGGGTATTGGCGGGCTTGAAAAAATTCAACGACTATACCGTAATGACCTTGACGGACCACCCCACACCGATTAGCCTCAAGACCCACACGTCCGACCCCGTGCCGTTTGCGCTTTATAAAACAGGGGCAATCGCGCGCAAAAAACACGGCGTGAAATTCTGCGAGAAAGAGGCCGGGCAAACAGGCGTCCTCATCGAGGACTGCCATGCGCTCATCGAGGAGTTCTTTGGAAAGGGCCGCACCGAGACCGTGAGCGGCTTGAAATAAAAAGTATAATGGACACGCAATAATTCGGGCTTCAGACCCGCTCTGAAGCCCTTGTTTTTTATAAACGAATGAAAAAAACCTTTCTTTATGCAGCCATAATAATTACTGCGGCAATCGCCGCAGGCGCGTTTACCTTCTACCTCCTCATGCCGGACGCATCGGAATTCAAGGCCAAAAATCCGCAAAAGACCTCCTTGATGACGCACAGGGAACTTACGTGGAAGGCAAAAGGCCAAAAAAAAATAGCAGCGCACAGATGGGCTGCATTGCCCGATATTTCCCCCTACCTCATAAAGGCCGTCATAATCTCCGAAGACGACAGGTTTTGGGAACACGCGGGATTCGATTACGGCGGCATGAAAGAAGCGATGGAGAAGAATTTAAAATCCGGCAAATTCCGGGCCGGCGGCTCCACCATAAGCCAGCAGCTCGCAAAAAACCTGTATCTCACGCCTGAGAGGACGTTTTTCAGAAAAATAAAAGAGGCGGTCATCACATGGAAGATGGAGCGGACGCTTGCGAAGAGGCGCATACTTGAGCTGTATCTGAACGCCGTGGAATGGGGCGACGGCGTTTTCGGCGCTGAGGCGGCCTCGAATTTTTATTTCGGCAAAAGGGCGTCTGAGCTTACCCCCATCGAGGCCGCAAGACTTGCGGCAACGCTGCCAAGCCCTAAGAGGCTCAACCCCGCCGGAGACCAGCCATACCTTCTAAACAGGGCCGAGATAATCCACGAGATAATGGTCAAACGCGGCATCGTTGCGCCGGAATTTGAAATTGAAAACGGGGATACGCCGGGAGAATCGCCCGTGCTTACCCCTCCTGACGCCGGAGCCGGTAATACGCCTCCAACCGGGCCAGACGCCAATTGAATAATGCCCTGCCCGTTAAGAAAATCGTTTTAGATTTCCGAAAGTTGCGCTATAATCATAGAAGTATGGCTCTCCTCAATATACTCAAATACCCAGACCCCTTCCTCGCCGTAAAAGCGGCCCGCGTGGAGACCGTTGACGACGGCATAAAAACGCTCATCGCGGACATGACCGAGACCATGTACCACGCAAGGGGCATCGGGCTGGCGGCCACGCAGGTCAACGTGGCCAAAATGGTCGTGGTGCTCGACGTGCCCGACGAAGAGATACCTCCCCTCGAAGGCGAGGTTAAAGAGACCGGCTACAAACGCGGGAAAAACCTCATCGCGCTCATAAACCCGGAAATACTCGTTGCAGAAGGCTCGATAAAATTCGAGGAAGGGTGCCTCTCCCTGCCGGGCGAGACCGCCGAGGTGGAGAGGGCTACACACGTCAAGGCGCGCGCCATCAATCAAAAAGGGCAGGACGTGGAGTTCGAGGCCGCGGGCCTCTTCGCCATCGCCGTGCAGCACGAGATAGACCACTTGAACGGAATACTCTTCATAGACAGGCTCTCGCGCCTCAAAAGGGAATTCATAAAACGCAGACTAAAAAAGGCCCATGAGGCCGCTGTCCGCGCGCTGTAATCATACAGGGGGCGTTTTTGAAGATTATCTTCATGGGCACGCCTGCGTTTGCACTCCCTTCGTTTGAGGCGCTCGTAGAGGCCGGGCACGAGGTTGCAGCCGTGGTAACGCAGCCCGATAAGCCCGTTGGCAGGGGTCTTGAAAACCGTCCTTCACCGGTTAAACAGGCGGCTGAAAAACGCGCAATACCTGCGCTTACCCCCGTCAAAATACATGAGCGGGGTTTTGTCGAAAGGTTAAAAAGTTTAAAGCCCGATTGCATTGTGGTTGTTGCATACGGTAAGATACTGCCGGAGGACGCGCTCGGCATCCCGCCCCTTGGGTGCATAAACGTCCACGCCTCGCTCCTGCCGAAATACAGGGGCGCGGCGCCCGTGAACCGCGCGATAATAAACGGGGAGCGTGAAACGGGCGTGTGCACCATGCTCCTGGACAAGGGCATGGACACCGGGCCGGTCTTCCTCTGCGAGAGCACGCCCATCGGCGAGGATGAGACTTTTGCCTCTCTCTATGAGAGGCTCTCAAAACTCGGGGCAGCGCTGCTCGTAAAGACGCTCGGACTCGTGGAAAAGGGCAAGATAACGCCCTCGGCGCAGGACGAAAAAAAAGCGTCTTATGCGCCCATGCTCAAAAAATCAGACGGCTTGATTGATTGGGCAAAGGACGCCGTTGCGATAAAAAACCTCGTGGCCGGCGTTTGCCCTTGGCCCGGGGCTTTTACGCATTGGAATAAAAAAACCTTAAAGATACATACCGGAGGCGCGGCCCATTGGGATAACATCCCAACGGATGCAATGCCCGGCACGGTCATCTTGGCGTCAAACGGCCGGATAATCGTAAAATGCGGCAAAGGCGCGTTTGAGATGCGGGAACTTCAGCCGGAAAATAAAAACCGCATGGGCGCAACGGATTTCCTGAAGGGTTACAGGCTCAAAGAGGGAGAACGGTTTGAATAGCAACGAAGAAAAATGGACAGGAAGTCCTGAGAGCGTGCCATATAACCCCGGCAGAGGCGCGTTCGCGGCGCTCATGGCATTCTCCGCCGTCGGCTTGATATTGGCCGGGTTTCTCTTTTGGGTTATCCCGACCATTGGGCTTTCCAACATCCATCCGATGCTCCCGTATGTTACGGGCGGGATACTCGCCGCCGGCAGCCTTGTGCTCGCCGGCGGCGCGATACTCATAACCATAGCGGCCATCAAGGGAAAATTCCTATTCTACTCTCCGTGGTTCAGGGGTCTGCTCGTAAAAGTCTTTTTGCCGCTCATGATAATGGCCGGCGGCATACTGAGGATTCCGAGGATAAAGATAGAGCAGGCGTTCATTGACCTCAATAACCAGATGGTCAAGCTCATGGGCAGAAAGTTCAAGCCCGAAAAACTCCTGATACTCATGCCGCACTGCATACAGTTCGACAACTGCAAGATAAAGGTTACGCGGAACGTCAGAAACTGCGTTGGATGCGGCAAATGCGAAATAGGTGAACTCGTCTCTCTCTCGGACGAGTTCGGGATAACGCTCTACATTTCCACCGGCGGCACAGTGGCAAGGAGAAAGGTCTACGAAGAGCGGCCTGACGCGGTCATAGCCGTGGCGTGCGAGCGCGACCTCACGAGCGGGGTGCAAGACGCCTATCCGCTGCCCGTGCTGGCCATCGTCAACAAAAGGCCGCGGGGCTACTGCATGGAAACGGGCGTTGCCATCGAAGAGGTCAGGCAAGCCATCGTGGAGCTTATGCCGGCCGTTGGGGCTTGACAGGACGGAGTCTTTTTGCCATACGATTATTATATACTGACGACTGTAGCTCAGGGTTTAGATGAGCAATTCCTTTTCCCCCTCCCCTTATGATGAACGCTTCCTTATCCCCCTCCTCCCTCGCGGGGGAGGGCAGGGTGGGGGCGGGAGAGACGGGTAACGGATGTAAAGACATGCTAAGGCATGTCTTTACGGGTGGGGGCAGCCCTGATATAATCAGACCGGTCTGAGCTACTATTCGATTAACGGGAGGACTTTGATAAATGAACTACCTTAAAACAGCCGCGCTTCTCGCGGCGCTTACAGTTTTTCTGATATTCATCGGCGGCATAATCGGCGGCAGAGGCGGCGCAATCGTCGCGTTGATAATGGCCGGCGTCATGAACTTCGTAACATACTGGTGGAGCGACAAAATCGTGCTGAGGATGTACGGCGCAAAAGAGGTTGGCGTGTCCGAGGCCCCGACTCTTTACGGGATAGTGAGAGACCTTACCATGAAGGCCGGTATGCCCATGCCCAAGGTCTACACGATGGACTCGGACGCGCCCAACGCCTTTGCAACCGGCAGAAACCCGTCCCACGCGGCAGTTGCCGTCACGACCGGCATCATGAAGTTCCTCAGTAAAGAAGAACTCATGGGCGTCATGGGCCACGAACTCGCGCACATAAAGCACAGGGACATCTTGATAGCGACCGTGGCTGCGACCATTGCCGGGGCAATAAGTTATATGTCGCACATGGCCTACTACGCCTCTTTCTTCGGTGGGGGAGACCGCGACGACGACAGGGGATCCAACCCGCTGGTCGGGATAGTCATGATGATAGTCGCGCCAATAGCGGCAATGGTGATACAGATGGCGATATCACGTTCACGCGAGTACGTCGCGGATGACGGAGGGGCCGCGATTGCCGGCAACCCGCTCTACCTCGCAAACGCCCTCAGAAAGCTCGACTACTACAACAAAAAAATACCCTTGGATGGCGTGAATCAGGCCACGTCGCACCTTTTCATCGTAAGCCCCGTAAGCAATCTGAGCGGCGGCGGTCTTGTGAAACTCTTCAGCACGCATCCTCCGATAGAGGAGCGGATACGGCGGCTTGAAGGCATGGTCGGGCTAGCCGGGATGCGCTGAGGCGTTATCATCATAGGCGTTTAGCGGAAAAGGGGCTTAAACCGTCAGGTTTAAGCCCCTTTTTTTGCGCCGCAATCATGCGCCACATCCAAGCCGCAGTTCAGGGTTTTAGCCCTGACTTAATCTCTTTTCTCAACGCCTTTGCATAAGCGGCCGCTTCTCTATTCTCAGGATTTTTCTCAAGCGCCTTTTCAAACAACTTCAGCGACTGATGCAGCCTGAAGTTATACTTGTTGTAACTCTTACCGAGGTCGGCATAAAACGACTCCTTTTCCCCCTCGGCCATTTCTACGGGCGGCGCCGGGTCTTTCACGAGGGTAAGTATGTCTTCGATATTTTTGACGCCAACGCCCGGGTCCATGTACATGCGTTTGGGCAGCATGAACTCAAGATACGGGCGCTCGTCCGTATTTAAGGCCGCGCCTTTCAAGTATTCGCGCGCGTCTGCGTTGCCCATCAAGTATGTTGCGAAGACGTCATACGGATCTTTCAGTCCTATCTTCAAAAGTCCCTCCCTGACCATCCCCCCCTCCGGCGAGAAAATCTTTTTCAATCTTTCCAAATCGAGCGCATGCGGGGTCTTGGATGCCATGACCACGAGATCGAGCGAATCCGTATAGTGAAACCATACGCTCACGTGCGGGAAGACGTCCGCAATGGTGTTGAGACCGGCCTTCAACTCCTCATGTGTTATCCTGTAGTTTTGAAACCATACGGCCGCCACGCCGTTTGCGTTGAGCTTATCCTTGACCTCGCTGAAGTACTCACGCGTAAAGAGGTTTGAGACGCCGGTTATCCACGGGTCGGAGACGCCGGACACTATGATGTCGTATTTTTTCTTCCCTGAAAAAAGAAAACCCCTGCCGTCGGTAACGTGGAGTTTCACGCGCGGGTCGGCCAGAGCGTTGCCGTTGGATTCCAAAAAAAAACCGGACGCCTCGACGACCGCAGACTCAAGTTCGATAACGTCGAAATTCTTGATAGGGTGATGCGTCATTGCCCCGAGCGTTATGCCTGAGCCAAGCCCCACGACGAGCGCGTCCTGCGGGATACCCCCGTGCAAAAGCGCTGGCAGGTGTCCGAGGAGGGCCCACGCCGCGGACGGACGTCCGTCAACGGCGCGCGCCTCTTGCTTGCCGTTTGCCTGATACGCAACAGAGTCCGCCGACTTCCTCACGGTTATCACCGCGTTTATGCCCTCGCGGTAATAGACAAGCTCCCCGGCGGAGGCCGCCTTTGTTATTTCTTCAACCGTCTTGCCGGAGGCCTGGTTCACGTAAAGGCCGAGCGTCATGAGCGTCTTTTCCCATCGAGGCAGCATGAGCGCGGAAACGGCAAACGCGGCAACGAAGACGGCTGCGGCAACGGCCTTTACGGCGGCGCGCTCCGTTGAAACGAAGATTATCAAAACAGCCAGAGCAACGTTGAGGGCGGCCGTGATAACGACCCCTGCCTGGACCCCGATGAGCGGGATTATCACGAACCCGCCGACAAAGGCGCCGAAGATGGCGCCGAAGGTGTTGAAAAAATATACTGCGCCTATGTTCCTTCCGATGGAATCAAGCCCTTTCGTATAAATCCTGCCGACGAGCGGGAATATTGCGCCCATGCAGAGGGTGGGTATTATCATCACCGCGGAGACAAGGAGGAACTGGAGGAAGAGGTAGAGCCAGAAATTCGCGCCAAAGGCCTCCTTCATGGAAAAGAGCGCGAAGGGAAGTTCTTTATAGAGGAAAATTCCTAAGAGGCTCGCAACGCCTATTATCGCCTCGAGCGACGCGAACCAGACGAGCGGGGTTTTTCTCCTGTCTATGAACGGCGCAAAGATTATGCTGCCTGCAGCTATCCCGATAAGGAACGTGGCGAGCATGACGGTAAATGCGTAGATGGAAGAACCTATTACGAGCGAGAGCACCCTTGACCACAAGACCTCATAGACGAGGCTTGCAAATCCGGACAACGTGAACGCGGCTATGACCGCCCTGTTTATCCAACGCGACCCCTCCCCCCCCTTTGAGGTTGGCAATTCCGCATCCGTGCTTATGCCAACGCGCGGCTCCGGCTTCGCTCCCGTGCAATAGACGAGAAAAACCGCGACGCCAACGAGTATGTCAACCGCGCCCGCGGCATATACCGTGGTCTTGACGCCTATGAAGTAGAGCGCGTAAAAACCGGTCAAAAGGCATCCCGCGACCGCGCCGAGCGTATTCACCGCATAGGGCACGGCCGTATGAAACCCCACCCTGCCGGAGCGCCCGGCAAAATACTTTACGAGCGCCGGAAACGTGCCGCCCATGAGCGTAGTCGGCACGATGAGCGCGAGAAACGACAGCATGAACTGCATTGCCTCGAACCCGGCAGCGTGAGCCGCGCTCTCTGGAACGACTGAGAGGCTCAAATAAAACCCCTTAACAGCCGAGAATATAAACGGGGAGAGGATGCAATATATGCCGAGGGCTGTCTCTATGGCCGCGTATGCCTTGAGGGGTGAGGAGAATCTGTCTATTATGCGCCCGAAGACGAGGCTGCCGAGGGCGAGTCCGGCCATGAAGGTGACGAGCACGGTCGTGACCGCGAACTGTGTGGAGCCGAAGGCAAGGATCAGGAGCCGTATCCATACAAGCTCGTAGGCAAGGCCGGTTAGGCCCGTGATGAAGAAAAAAAGGAGGATGAGGTTGTCGGGCCTGTTATGAAGTGTTTGAGAGGACATTGGAGACAAGGGTTCCGCTCCCGCTCGGAGGGCGCGGGGATATTTTTTCAGCCTGACTCGGAGAAAGAATACTACCACAAAAGAGGGAAGTGTAGAAGCGGAAAAGGCCGACGCCGGAGCGATTTTGCGCGCAATACGTTGACAACGACTTGGGTGTGGCATATAATGCCTCATATATTCAGATTGGAGGAAGGAACATGAAGATTAAGCACATTACTCTCAAGGTAAAGACGCTTGACGAAATGGCGGCGGACTTCAAGCGCGCGTGGAAGGAGGCGGGCAAAGGCAAATCCGTTCGTGAGGCCGCCGAGACCGTCTGCTTCGACAGCGTGGAGGATATGCACAAGTTCCTCTCGCCGGAGAGGATACGGCTTTTAAAGACGGTGCATGAAAAAACCCCCAAGTCCATATATGAGCTTGCGAGGATGCTCGACCGGGACAGGAAGAACGTAACCGAGGACGTCAAGATGCTTGAGGCCGTCGGCCTCATTGAAAGAAAGGCCGCCAAACGCGGCAAGGAGAAGGTGGAACTCGTCGTCGACTACGACAGGATACAGATGGATATCGCGGTGTAGAAGGTTTGGGCGGAGATGGCGGGGCGAACCTTACCTGCATAGACTTGACGCCCGGACGAAACTGGGTTTATAATGACCTCACGGATTCGGGCGTCAGTGAGGGTTGAAGCAACGGGCGTGAGCCGCCACACTGCGCTTGGCATTTACAGCTTAAGAGTACTTCATCCCACTTGACTAATAACCTATTATGGGTTATTCTTTAATTATGAAAATTCAGACACTTTTACCTTTTGACTCTGAAAAAAATAAAAAAAAGCGTATCCAAGGGGGTGAGGCAACTACTGACTTGGTGCTTTCAGCTTACTTGGGAAACAATGCAGATGTTTTTCCAAAAATATTGGCGTTGCATGTGCCAAATGGTGTTCGTATTGCCGATGTCACCTATGGTAATGGCGTTTTCTGGCGTAACGTTGATATGACCAACTATGTACTTCTCCCAACAGACATCTCAGACGGTGTAGATTGTCGTGCACTACCTTACGAAAATGCTTCGCTTGACGCTGTAGTGCTCGATCCTCCCTATATGGAAGGATTTTTCCGTCCTGAAGTCGGACACAAAGCTGCCGGTGGTTCGCATTCGACTTTCCGCAACTATTACAGCAATGGTGATGAGGTTTCTCACGAAGCAAAGTGGCATGCCGCAGTGACTGATTTGTACTTCAAGGCTGGGACAGAAGCTTACCGCGTATTGAAAGATAATGGCGTGTTGATAGTAAAATGTCAGGATGAAGTGAGTGCTAATCGCCAGTGTCTCACCCATGTAGAAATTATTATCGAATATGAGAAGAAAGGTTTCTATACCAAAGATCTATTTGTTGTCGTGCGCACAAACAAGCCGGGAATTAGCAGGTTAAAAAAACAGGTCCACGCAAGAAAAAACCATAGCTATTTCTTGGTTTTTGTAAAACTGCCGGAAGGGAAGAATCATCTGCATTTCCGATCGCGTACAAAGGTATCTAAGAGCGGGAATGGATCTTCGTAAAAAGGGAGCTTGGGCGGCCATGTAACTTCCATGAGTGTAGCAAGCAAACATTTACGTTGATCGAGTGTATAGCCTTTCCACTTACTACGAGGGAGGTCATCATTTTTTGCAAATATAAACCGCCATTTTTCTTCAAAAGCAAAAAGATTTACAGCAAGCAAATCGAACTCGCCTGTTACAAGACAAATTGTGCTTAGCACCTCACCGTTTGGTAAATGAACGGGGCGCTTATCGCTGGCATCCACTTGGGTTTTACCATACCAAGTGCCGTCATCCAATCTTCGAACGGTATTTGTTTGAAGCGACTTAACCTCGATTACTATATCTACACCTTTGTAAACGATATGCCTATCTCCTTTCTTTGACCGATCGTGGTCGTCGGCTTTTGCAACCCTTAAGATTCCAGCATGCCCAAGGAACATGTCTTGGAATTTCTTTTCAGCTACATAGCCGAGCAACACTCCTCTGAGACTGGGATTGTTCTCAACGAGAGAGGTCAACTCATCTGCCGTTATCTGCCACTTATCAAGTATTGTTTTTTGTATCAAGCTTTTCGAGTTCCTTTAAAATTTTATACGGTTCTATCCCTAACACCCTTGTTACCTCCAAGAATTCTACAACATCAAGTCTTCTCTCTCCGCGCTCATATTTGGAAACGTATGACTGTAGTTTTCCGAGTTTCGTAGCAACGTCAACTTGTGTTAAACCCTTTTTTTCACGGGTCTTAATCAACCGTGTTCGAAGCAGGTTATAAGAATCTGAGAATATGGATTTACTCATAGGAGCACATTATATAACCTAATACAGAATAACCCAAAACAGGTTTATAAAATCTGCATGGACTTGCAGTGATATGCAGACGCGATGAGACCGCACCACTTATAACATCCGCCCCCCGCCCTTGACTTACTCATGCAAACGGTTTATTATCCGGCCATGAGGATTAAAAAAGCGGTTTTCCCGGCCGCCGGGTTCGGCACCCGCTTCCTGCCGGCCACAAAGGCCATCCCGAAAGAGATGCTCCCGCTCGTTGACAAGCCGCTCATCCAGTATTCGGTGGAAGAGGCAAAGGCTTCGGGCCTCGAAGACATAATCATCGTAACGGGCATGGGCAAGACCGCCATAGAAGACCACTTCGACACCTCTTTTGAATTGGAGATACTCCTTGAGGAGCGCGGGAAAATTGACCTATTGAGCCTCATGCAGGACGTATCGAACATGGTGCACTTTTCCTACACCCGCCAGAAAAAACCTTTGGGCCTCGGACACGCCATAGGCATCACTAAAAACCTCATAAACGACGAGCCGTTTGCAGTTTTTTTGGGCGATGATATAATCGACTCGAAGGTGCCGGCCATGCGGCAGATGATAGACGTTTACGACAGGTTCGGCGGAAGCGTCTTAGCCGTGCAGAAGGTGGCCAAGACTCAGACTCATTTATATGGCATAATAAAAGGCGAACGGGTCGGCCCGCGTGTATATAGGGTCCTCGACCTCGTTGAAAAGCCCAAAGCCGCGCCGCCCTCGGACATGGCCATAATCGGCAGATATATCCTCACGCCGGAGATATTCGGCGCCCTTGACGCGACGAAGCCCGGCAAGGGCGGGGAGATACAACTCACGGACGCGCTAAAAATACTCCTTAAAAAACAGGCCATCTACGCCTGCGAGTTCGAGGGCACAAGGTACGACGCCGGAGACAAACTCGGATTCCTTCAGGCCAACATCGCATTTGCGCTCAAACGCCCGGATATGAGGAACGATTTGAAGAGATTCCTCAAAGGACTCAAGCTGTAAAAACGTTATCTGTTATCGGTTAACGGTTATCGGTGAAGGTGAAAAGACGTTTTTCTTAAGAACGAAAACACATCAACCGATAACCGCCTTTAACTATGGCCAAGATATCCAAAAAAAACTCGCGCAACCCGCAAGACGCGGTCCCGGACGAGATATCCTTCGGCGGGTTTGCCGAGGGCGGGATACTCTCCCCCTCCGAACCCATGACGCAGGCCCCGAGCGTTGACGTCTACTCCACCCCGGCGGAGATAATCGTCGAGGTGGAGGCCCCGGGCGTCAAAAGAGACGACTTGGACATATCCTTCTATAAAGACACCCTTACCGTAAAGGGCGTGAAGCGCGAGTGCATGGACGATGGCAAGGTCAACTACGTCTGCATGGAGAGGTCTTTCGGCAGGATATTCAGAACTATAGAGATGCCTTTTCCGGTGGACTCGTCGCGGATAAAGGCGTCATACAAAAACGGGATCCTCACCGTTAGGGTGCCGAGGGTCGAGGACAAAAGATGCGTAACGCGCAAGGTGCCGGTCGAGCCGCTGTAGCGCCGGACGCCGGTAAAAAGACTGCCTGCAAAATATCACTTTAAAGGAACCTGAAAATGGCGGAAGAAAAAAAGACACACGAAGAAGAAACGCTCAACATCCCCGACGTGCTGCCGCTTCTGCCGGTGCGCGACGTAGTCATCTTCCCGTTCATGATAGTCCCCCTCTTCGTGGGCAGGGAACGCTCCATCGGCGCGGTTGACGCGGCGCTTTCAAAAGACAGGCTGATATTCGCCGCGACGCAAAAGGACGTCTCAAAGGAAGACCCTGACCCCGCTGACCTCTACACCTCCGGCACCGTGTGCATGATAATGCGGATGCTCAAACTCCCGGACGGCAGGGTAAAGATTCTGGCGCAGGGGCTTGCGCGCGCGCGGATAAACTCCTTCACGCAGACAAAACCCTCCTACACCGTAAACGTCGGCAGGGTGAAAGAGTCCGCGGTCGAGAAGGCGCCTCTCGAAGTCGAGGCCCTCATGCGCACCGTAAAGGAAGAGCTCGAAAAACTCTCCACTTACGGCAAGGTGGTCTTTCAGGAAGTGATGATGGTCCTCGAAAACATTCAGGACCCCGGGCGCATGGCCGACCTCGTGGCCGCGAACCTCGGACTCAAGATCGAAGAGGCGCAGACCATCCTCGAAAACCTCGACCCCATAAAACGCCTGCAGGCCGTCAACGAGTATTTAGTCAGGGAACTTCAGGTCGCGCAGATGCAGATGAAGATCCAATCGCAGGCCAAAGAGGAGATGGACAAGTCCCAGCGCGAATACTATCTGCGCGAACAGATGCGCGCCATCAAAAACGAACTCGGCGACATGGAAGAGGCCGCCGAGGAAATGGATGAAATCAGGGACAAGGTAAAAAAGGCAAAGATGCCGGCCGAGGTGGACAAAGAGGCCAATAAACAGGTGGACAGGCTTGAGATGATGCACCCTGACGCGGCCGAGGCTGCGCTCATCAGGACTTATCTCGAGTGGCTCGTTGACCTCCCGTGGGATAAGCAGACAAAGGACACGCTCGACATCGCAAAGGCCAAAGAGGTCCTCGACGCCGACCACTACGACCTTGAGAAGATAAAGGAAAGGATACTCGAATACTTGGCCGTAAGAAAACTCCAGAAAAAAACCAAAGGCCCGATACTCTGCTTTGTCGGCCCTCCGGGCGTGGGAAAGACCTCTCTTGGAAGGTCTATAGCGCGGGCAATGGGCAGAAAATTCGTCCGCATCTCGCTCGGCGGGATAAAAGACGAGGCCGAGATACGCGGCCACAGGCGTACTTACGTCGGCGCCCTGCCCGGCAGGATCATCCAGGGCATAAAACAGGCGGGCACCAATAACCCCGTGTTCATGATGGACGAGATAGACAAGATAGGCATGGACTTCAGGGGCGACCCGTCTTCGGCCCTGCTTGAAGTGCTCGACCCGGAACAGAACACCGCCTTCAGCGACCATTATTTGAACGTCCCCTTCGACCTATCGAAGGTCATGTTCATCACGACGGCGAATATGTCGGACCCAATACCGGACGCGCTCCTTGACAGGATGGAGGTCATAAACCTGCCCGGTTATACGGAGGAAGAAAAGATAGAAATCGCCAAAAAGTTCATCATACCGAGGCAGATACACGACCACGGGCTAAACAAAAAACTTGTCACCATCCCGGATAACGCCATAAGAAAGATCGCCTCGGAATACACGAGAGAGGCGGGGCTTAGAAACCTTGAGCGCGAGATAGCCTCGGTTTGCCGCAAGATAGCAAAAAAGGTCGCCTCAGGCAGCGCGGTAACGACCACCGTAACGTCTGAATTGATACATGAATTCCTCGGCGTGCCCAAATTCCTGCCCGAGACCGAGCAGGAGAGCGACGACGTGGGCGTGGCAACCGGACTTGCGTGGACGCCGGTGGGAGGAGAGATACTCCACATAGAGGCCACCATAATGCCCGGCAAGGGGCAGCTGACCCTCACCGGACATCTCGGCGACGTAATGAAGGAGAGCGCGCACGCGGCCTTGAGCTATGCGCGCAGCAGGGCCGAGGAATTAAGCCTCCCGCCGGATTTTTACAAGGACGTGGACATACACATACACGTCCCGTCAGGGGCAATCCCCAAAGACGGCCCGTCGGCCGGGATAACCATGGCTACGGCCTTGATATCCGCCCTGAGTAAGATTCCGGCAAACAAGGAAATCGCCATGACGGGCGAGATAACGCTTCGCGGACGGGTCCTGCCGGTCGGGGGCATAAAGGAAAAATCCCTTGCTGCGCTGCGCGCCAAGATGAAAGCCGTCATTATACCGGAGCGCAATAAAAAAGACCTCGAGGAGATACCCAAAGACATCAGGGACAAGATGCGGTTCATCCCGGTAAAACACATGGACGAAGTCTTAAAGATTATATTCGCCAAGAAAAAAAACGAGAACCCCCCCCAAAAAAACCCCGGAAGCCGGAGGCAAAAACCGGTCAGCGCAGGTCTCGGAAGAAAGGCGCACATACGGCCGTAACGGCCGTGAAGCGTGAATCGTGAAACGTGATAACGATGCTTCGCTTTACACGTCTCGCAAATCACGCCTCACGATTCACGCTATTAAAAATGCTCATCAAGGACCTCGGCGAGGAACGCCTGATAAAATACCTCTCCAAGAGGTTCACCCAACGCCACCCGCGTCTCATAAAGGCGATAGGCGATGACGCGAGCGTAACCGTCCAAAGGGGCGGCTGGGCGCTCCTTTCGACCACCGACGTCCTCATCGAGGGAGTGCACTTCAAAAAAGGCCGAACCCCCGCATATCTACTCGGAAAAAAGGCGCTCGCAATATCCCTTTCCGATATCGCGGCCATGGGGGGAAACCCCCTTTTTTACCTCGTCTCCATAGCCGTGCCGCCCGATACGCCGGTGAGATTTCTTACGGACGTCTATAGGGGCATGTATGAACGCGCCAAAAAATGCGGGGCATTTCTCGCCGGAGGAAATACGGCAAGGCTGCCCGGCAGAATTGTAATTGAAACGACCGTAATCGGCGAGGCGCAAAAAAATCGGGTCGTTTACAGGGCAGGGGCCAAAAAAGGCGATATGATATTCCTGACCGGGGCAGCTGGCGACTCGGCGCTCGGTCTCCTTGAATTGAAACGCAGGGACAAGGGCGCGTTAAAGGGGCCTTTTAAGAAATTGGCATTGAGGCACCTCGACCCTGAGCCGAGGTTGGAGGCCGGGGCAGCGCTCGGCGCGCAGGGGCTTATCTCCTCGATGATTGACGTAAGCGACGGCGTGCTCCTTGACCTGAAACGCCTTTGCGCGGCAAGCGGCGTGAGCGCGGCCATTGACATCGCGTGCCTGCCTATCTCGAAAGAATTCAAAAGATACGAGGCACAAAGACGCAGGTCTTTCGCAACGCTTGCGCTCATTGGCGGCGAAGACTACGAGCTGCTCTTCACGGCGCGTCCTGAAAACGAGGCCCGCGTCATGAGAGCGGCATCAGGATTGAAGCTGAGGATTACAAAAATAGGCGCGATAACCGGCGGCCCGCGCACCCGTGTAAAGGTATTTGGAGCCGATGGAAAGGCCGTAAAGACAAAGTCCTCCGGCTATCTTCACTTCCGGCCTCCGCTGCGCGCGATGACATGATTTTATCCGCGTAATCAAATATTTAACTGGGCGTTGTCCCGTTAACATGGTTGACTTTAGTTTGAAACAATCTTAGAATAGACGCGTAAATAACACAGGAAGGGCTAAAAAAATGAACGTCCGTATACCCGTTGGATACAAATTCATTTTCGGGTTCATCGCGGTTGTGGCGGCCGCGGCCTTTGTCCCGGATATAATCGAACGGTTCGACATAATAGAGTGGCTCAAAAAACCCGTGAGTTTCCTCACGGCCATGATCATCGGCCTCATACTCGGCTCGCTCTTCGCGCGGAGCTTCACCAAACACTTCAGCTTCCTTTCAAACGTCGCCCGCAAGATCAGCCAGGGGGATCTCACCTACGACGCATCCATCAGACATCGCGCCCAGTTATTCACGGACGAGACCACCGACCTGGAAGAGTCCATATCCATAATGTCCGACAGCCTGCGCGCCCTCGTCGAGCACATGAAAGAGACCGTTGAGAATTTGAGCGGGGCGCAAACCATGTTCAGCGCGATAATCGAAAAAAACAAGGAATCTTCCAAAGAGGTTAAAACCGGCACCAAAAATATATACGACGGGGCGCTCGCGCAGTCCACCCACATGGGCAACGCCTCTAACGCGGTAAAGTCCATGTCCGAGCTCGCCGACGACGTCGCGCAAAAGGTGACCGAAAACGCCAACGCCTCCCAGAAGGTAAATTCCATGGTCCAGCGCGGCTCCACCACCGCCACGTCGGTCATGGAAAAGATGGAGACCCTGTTCAAGGGCATAGAAAATACCGAGTCGGTCGCCATGCGCCTCAAGGATAAGATCAACGACATACCAAAGATACTCGACGTTATAACGCACATCTCCCGGCAGACCGACCTCTTGGCCTTGAACGCCACGATAGAGGCCTCGAAGGCCGGCGAGCACGGCAGGGGTTTTGCCATGGTGGCCGAAGAGGTGCGCAGATTCGCGGACAACACCAACGCGAGCGTTCAGGACGTATCCCTCATCGTAAAGGAACTGAAGCTCGAGGTCGAGCGCGTGGTGTCTTCCGCAAGCGAAGGGACGTCTTATCTGAAAGACGGCAGGGACGACCTCAGAAAGATACGCGAGATACTCGTTGACATCACCAACTACACCGCCGAGGTGGCCGAGAGGGGCACCACGATACTCTCCCTCACGCACAGGCAAAAAGAAAAGGCCGAAAAGACCGTGGACACCATCGCCGACGTGGCCGGCATCGCCAAGGAAAACCTCGGCAGCACGGAAAAGGTCGAGGCCGCCGTGGCAAGGCACGGCTCCGCGTTGGAGGAGACTATCGCGGCCTCCAAGAAACTCTCTGAGCTTTCAAGCGAGCTTAAGGCCGTGGTCTCGAAGTTCAACCTTTAACGGCCGTGAATCGTGAGACGATAACGTCCGTGAAACGACTCACGGTTCACGATTCACGGCTCACGATTCACGGCCGTTATATATATGACCGGAGACAAACTCGTAATAGCCCTTAAAGACATTAGCGTTGCGCTGGGCACAAAGACCGTAGCCGGCATAGTCTCGGCTGAGAAGACCTCGTTCGTCCCGGGTTCCCGCGGGTTCATAAACGGCGTCATCAGTCTGCGGGGCGAGCCGGTCGCGGTGGTGAGCCTCGGAAGGGCCTTCGGGCAGGACGCGCAGTACGGCGCGCCGGGGCTGCACAAGATAATCGTCGTAAGGGACAAGGCGCGCATACTCGGCCTTGACATCGGCTCATCCGACGTCACGTTTATATGGGATGAGGAGATAAAAGACGCCGTAACAAGGCCGCCGGAGATGAAGTTCACAAAGGGCGTCATCGAGTTCAACGAATGGAAGCTGCACCTCCTCGACTGGGAGGGGCTCTTCGCGGAGGCAACCGGGATGCTTTCAACTGACGGCGCGCATGTCTAAAACGGTGCTCATAGCCGACGACCTCCCGTTTTTCAGGGTCGCGCTCAAGGATATACTCATGAAGGGCGGCTATGAAGTGGTGGGTGAGGCGACAAACGGGGTTGAGGCCGTTGAAAAGGCCAAGTCGCTCCTGCCGGACATCATCATCCTTGACGTGGTCATGCCCGTGAAGACGGGCTTGGATGCGGCAAAGGAAATACGCCTCTTGAGGCTCCAGGCAAAGGTCGTGATGTGCTCCAGTCTCGGCAACGAGGCGATAGTGGACGAGGCGCTCAAATCCGGCGCATGCGCCTACATCCTCAAACCCCTTAACGAACAGACCGTGCTGAGCACGCTGGAAAGGCTTTAGGGGAGCGGGAGGTAGGAGGTGGGATGTGGGGCGTAGGATGTGGGGCGTGGTAAAGACTTTACTACCTCCCGCCTCCTACCCCCCTTTTTCAAACATGGACACCTCAAAATACAAAGCGCTCTATCTTCAGGAGGCCGGGGAGCACGTCGCCGGCATCGAGCAGGGACTCCTTGCCCTTGAGAAAAACCTCGCGGACTCCGCTACGGTTGACGCGCTCTTCAGGCACTACCACTCGATAAAAGGCATGTCCGCCTCCATGGGCTACGTCCCGATTCAGAAACTCGCCCATGCCCAGGAAGACCTGCTCGACAATATCCGCTCGAAAAAACTCAGCCCCGCGCCGGGGATAACGAATACGCTTTTCGAATGCCTCGACGCCATGAAGGGCCTCATAAGAAAGGTCGAGGAGGATTCCCCGCTGGGTGACGACGTCGCCCCTTTCGCGGCGAAGATAAAGGCGGTCATGGAAGCGGCGTCAAGCGCCCCAGAAGGGGGCGCTTCCACCTTGCCGCCTCAGGCAAAAGAGGCCGCCGTTGCTCAGCCTTCCGCGCCCGCAGGAATTGCAAGCACGGCGGATCTGAAGCTCTCCCACGTGATGAAGGTCGAGGGCCGGGTCTTCGACGAGCTGCTTAGCTGCGTCGGAGACCTTGTAATGGCGCTTTCCTCGTTCAAGACCCTGACCCAGATGTCCCGCTCCGTGGAGTTCAAGGACGGCATCCACACGCTCGGCAAGGCGATAGCCGCCCTGCACGGCAACATCCTTTCGGCCCGGATGCTCCCCATCTCAGACCTCACCGAGGGGCTGCCGAGGGTGATACGCGACATATCGCAGAGAAGCGGAAAGGAGGTCTCCCTCAAGATAGAAGGGGCCGAGCTGAAACTCGACCGCGCGATTCTCGAAGGCCTCGGCTCCCCGCTCGTGCATATTATCAGAAATGCAGTAGACCACGGCATCGAATCAATGGCAGAGCGCGAAAAAGCCGGAAAACCGCGCGAAGGGACTATCATCATAAAGGCATACCGCAGAAGGGAGCGCGTCATCATCGAGGTCTCGGACGACGGCAAGGGCATTAACGTCGAGAAGATAAAAAAGAAGGCCATCGCCGCCGGAATAGCCGAGGGCAAGGTCTCCTCCATGACCGACAAAGAGGCATGGATGTTGGTCTGTCTGCCGGGCGTTACGAGCGCGGATACCGTGACGGACACGTCGGGCAGGGGCGTGGGCATGGACGTCGTTAAGGGCGTGATTGACGGCCTCGGCGGCTTCCTTGAAATTGAGAGCGCGCCGGGCGCGGGCACGCGCATAATACTCGAGCTGCCGCTTACCACCGCAATTATAAAAACCCTTCTCGTGGCCGTCAAAGACGAGATATTTCTCCTGCCCCTTGCAAGGATAGAGCGCGTCATCGAGGTTTCCTGTGACTCCATCTCCTCCGGCGTCTACAAATACGGCGACGCTGACGTGCCGGTGGTGCCGCTTGGAGCGGCGCTGGGCATGAGCGAAGGCCCTGACAGGGACAAATACACGCTCATAATCGTCGAGACGAAAAACATGTCCTCGCGCGCTCCCCGATTAAATCACTCGGGGACAAGCTTAAGCGGGGAAGGGACGGAATCGCCGGAAGCCTCGGGCCGCACTGCCCTGAGAGTTGACGCGTTCGGAGACGAAATAGACGCATACGTAAAACCGCTCCTGCCCCCCATAGCGAAATTGTGGGGGGTCTCCGGCATAACCGTGATGGGCGACGGCAGGGCCGTATTTCTGGTGGACGTCGGCCAGATCACGTCAAACGCCGTAAAATAATCGAGTCCGTCTCCCATATATCCAAACATGAACGCAGAGGCCTTGAAAAAACTGATGCTCGGCGTTAGAAAAGGGAGCATCGGCGTCGAGGGCGCCTTGCAGGCCCTAAAATCCCTGCCGTTTGAAGACCTTTCATTCGCCACCGTTGACACGCACAGGTCGCTGCGCCGAGGCTTTCCGGAGGTCATCTACGGCGAGGGCAAAAGCGCCGCGCAGATAAAGGCCATTGCAACGGCCATGCTTGCGCGGAAGGAAAACGTCCTTGTAACGAGGCTTGACGTTGCAAAGGCGCGCATACTGAAAAAAACGTTCCGGGCCTCGGTCTACAACGATACCGCGAGAACTTTTTTCATAAAATCGCACCCAGTCGTCAAAAAAGGCCGGGGCACTATCCTTGTTGTATGCGCCGGCACATCCGACGTGCCCGTTGCTGAAGAGGCTGCAATCGTGGCCGGATACATGGGCAACGACGTTGAAAGACTCTACGACGTCGGGGTCTCCGGCATCCACAGGTTGCTGCACAAAAAAGACGCGATTATGTCAGCAAACGTGCTTATCGTGGTCGCGGGCATGGAAGGGGCGCTGCCGAGCGTGGTGGCCGGTCTCGTGGACAGGCCAGTCATCGCCGTGCCCACGAGCGTGGGCTACGGCGCAAACCTCGGCGGGCTGACCACGCTTTTGTCCATGCTCAATTCCTGCGCCTCCGGCGTTTCGGTCGTGAACATAGACAACGGCTTTGGCGCGGCCTACGCGGCGTCCCTGATAAACAGATGAGGATTCTCTACTTCGATTGCCCAATGGGCATAAGCGGGGACATGTGCCTTGCCGCGCTTATTGACCTCGGCGTTGACCTGAAGTTCATAATGCGGGAGCTTAAAAAACTCCCCCCCGGCAAAACAGACAAAATTGACGTGTCGGTGACGAAAGAGACGCGCCACTCCATAACCGGCACTGCCTTCCGCGTAAAACTCCATGATGCTCATCACCACAGGACTTACAAAGACATCAAAGGCATAATCGCGGGGAGCAAACTCTCTCCCGGCGTAAAAGGTTTAAGCGCGGCCATATTCAAAACCATCGCCGAGGCCGAGGCCAAGATACACGGCACGACCGCCGACAAGGTTCACTTCCACGAGGTTGGGGCAATGGATTCCATCATTGACATAGTCGGCGCGGCAATTGCGCTCGATTCCCTCAATATTTCAAGGTTCATGTCGTCTCCCATACCGTTAGGCGGAGGCTGGGCCAAAACCATGCACGGAACCATCCCCATCCCGGCGCCGGCGACCATGGAGATTTTAAAAGGCGTCCCTATTGCCTTATCCGAAGCCCCGTTCGAGTTGACGACCCCCACCGGGGCCGCGATAATAAAGACGGTCTCGAGCGGCTTCGGGCCTATTCCGGCGATGATAGTGGAGAAGACCGGATACGGCGCCGGAAAAAAAGATTTCAAGGACGCCGCGAATCTCTTGAGGATAATCATCGGAGACGCGCCGGATGAAAAAAAAGCCGCGCCGCATGGGGAACGTCTTTTTATACTTGAGACGAACATAGACGACATGACCCCTCAGGTGGCCGGATACCTGATGGAGCGGCTTTTGGCCGCGGGCGCCCTCGACGTATTTTTCACGGCCGTTCAGATGAAAAAAAATAGGCCGGCCATCCTCTTGACCGTGCTCGCGGACGCGGCGAGGAAGGAACGGCTGACCGGCATCATCTTCTCGGAGTCCACTTCCATCGGCGTAAGGACGTTCCCCGTCGAGAGGGAGTGCCTTAGCCGGAGGGTTGAAAAGGTCAAAACCCCGTTCGGCGCGGTTCGCGTAAAGGTATCGCTCAAGGACGGCGTGATTGTAAACGCGCAACCTGAGTACGAAGATTGCAAGACGCTCTCCGAAAAAAAGGGCATACCGTTAAAACAGGTAATGGACGCGGCGCGCGCAGCGCCGCTTTGCATTACGAAAGCATGTTGGTTGACAAAATCCTCCGTATAGCAAAGTGGCGCTGGGCGCGCAATAAACGGCGGGAACGTCAAACATCGCGGAAAAAATTAACATACCGCGGTATGCTTGTTGACTCTATTTCATTTTTTGTTATAATGCGAAGTCGTAAAGCTATGGATAAAAATCCCTTTCTTAAAAAAGGATACCTATGCTAATCCGTTGCTGGGGGGCTCGCGGGTCAATATCCGTTTCAGGCAAGGAATTCCTTAAATACGGCGGCGACACAAGCTGCATCGAGGTCATAAGCGGCAACGGCGACCTCATCATATTGGACGCCGGCACCGGTATCCGCGCGCTCGGCAACAGGCTCGTGAAAGAGGAGAGGCGCACCATAAACCTGCTGCTCTCCCACGCGCATTGGGACCACCTCTCCGGTTTTCCGTTCTTCAAACCCATATACAATAAGGATTTTACGGTAAAGGTCTTCGGGCCTCAGACCACGCAGGACTCGGTCAAAAGCATACTCTCCAAGGCCATGACCGCGCCTTACTTCCCTATAGAGCTCGAGGACATAAACGCGGAGATAACCTTCCTCGGCATGGGCAATAAGGGTTATTCGGTAGGCTCGGTCAAGATAACGACCATCCCCTTGAGCCACCCGAATCAAGGCTCCGGCTATAGGCTCGCGGAAGAGGGAAAGTCCTTCGTGTTTCTCACGGACAACGAACTTACGCTCCACCACCCGACCGGCATGGATTATAAAGACTACGTGAACTTCGCCAAGGACGCGGACCTTCTGTTCCACGACTCCGAATTTACAAGGGAGGAATATAAACTTACGAAGGGATGGGGGCACTCGGTCTATAACGACACAGTCAACCTCGCGCTCGACGCGGGGGTTAAGCGCTTGGGGCTATTCCACCACAATCAGGACAGGACGGACGCGGAGGTGGAAAGAATAGAAAAAGAATGCAAAGAGCAGATAGCGAAGAAAGGCTCAAAGATGAAGTGCGTGGCGGTGGCAACGGGGATGGAGTTCAAGCTGTAACTGCCGCAAGTTACTCCGCACAAAACAGCCTCACCCCCTTGTAATAATCCCCGCTCTGACAAAACCCTTTAATCACCCATGCAGGCAAGCGCCCTCTATAGCCCTGACGGGCCGTTGAGCATCTTTAAACAATAACGCCGGAGCCTTTATCTCCACCTACTCCCCCCGCACCTCCCGTGGGACTCCGGCAAACGTGGCCTGTCTCCTCAGTTCATCAAGCTCGCCCTTCCACTTGGCGATGTTAGCTTCGTCTTCCACGACCTCTTTTTTGTACCGCTCGTAGGTCTCTATGTCTTTTTTCTCGAATATCTGGCCCAAGCGTCTTCCCTTTTCGAATATGGAGATGAATTGCCGCTTCGCGTCAAGGTCCGTTTCGAGCTTGGTTATTTCCTTCGTCCTTTTCCCAAACTCGCCCTTCCACCACTCAAGGGGTTTATCCCCGTAAAGTTCCTGAGCGGCATCGGACGGCGGAGCCCCTGCATCGCTGCCCGTTGTCGCAGGCGCAACGGACGGAGAGGACTTCTCCTGAGGCGCAGTAATTCTCACCGTGACCTTGCGCCTGTACTCCTGCGGCACCTTCTCCATAGAGTCGGTCATGTGGATGGCGCCGGATTTGTCTTCCCATTGATAAATGTCCGCGTAGGCGTTTGCGGCGAGTAAAACGACGATGGCCATTGCCGTGAGCAGCGACTTCATGAAATAAAAACCCCCTTTTTGTCTCAAGCCTCGTTATCCCCCTACCCTCTCCCCAAGGGGAGAGGGTGTCGTAAACCGAGTATACTCCATTACACGCCTCCGGTCAAATACGCCTCCTCGGTTATCCCATCCGGCCCGATGACTATAGTCACCGCCCCCTGCCTATCCGTCCTGTATACCCTCACGTTGCGCCGCCCATACCTGTCGAGGGTCTGTGTGTGCGGAAAACCGAATACGTTGCCCCTGCCTGCGGATATGACCGCTATCGTTGGCGCCGCCTTGACGACAAACTCATCTGACGAAGAATAACGACTCCCGTGATGCGGGACCTTTAGCACGTCCGTTTTTATATCTTTCCCTGAGAGTTTTTCTTCCGCATCCGCAGCAATGTCGCCGGTAAAGAGAACTCTCTTGTCCATATATTCGAGCCTCAAAACCAAAGAATTGTTGTTTTTGTCAAACCCAGATCCATCCTCCGGATTAAACGTCTCCGCCCTGACGCCGTCAATCTCAAACACGTCTCCGGCGCGCAATATCTTCACCGGGATTTTCTTCCTTGAAAGAATCGCGCCGAGCCTTCCAAGCGACCCGCCGCCGTTCCACCAAAATTCGCCTATATCGAAGTTCTCGGCCACGAATTTAAGCCCTGAGATATGGTCGCGCTGCACGTGGCTCAAGACCATGTAGTCTATCTTTGATATCTTCTTATATCTCAAAAACGGCGCAACTATCCTCTCTCCGGTGTCGAACTCGGCGCCGTAAAACCCCCCGCCGTCCACGAGCATGGTTTTGCCGCGGGGCAGTTCGACAAGCGCGCAGTCCCCCTGACCTATGCTGATGAAACTCACCTTTAGCTCGTCGGAGGCCTTTGCCTTGTATGTCCAATAGCCCCAGCTCGACACGAGGATGAGCGCCGAGGCGACTGCCGCATACGCCCAGACCCTTCTTTTGTTCAGGTTAGCCGCCGCCAATAGCGCCGCATATATAAGCCCTGTCTCAAAGGGCGTGGGTTTCGAGACCCAATACCATGAAAACGGAATTCGCGTAAACGTTACCACTATCCATTTGACCGCCTCAAGACATAAATCCGCGCCATAGAGCATCACGGCCGCGCCGCCCTCCCATACAAAAGATATTGCCGAGGATAAAAACACAAGCGGAATAATCACGCCCGTCAGCGGTATGACAATGGCGTTGGCAACGGCGCCCGTTGCCGAGACCATGTTGAAGTGATAGGCCATGAGCGGAGCGGTTCCGAGCCACGCGGCAACGGTCACGGCAAAGGCCGGAAAAACCCTTCTTTGAGTAAACCTTTTTATAATACCGTTTTTCTTATTGTCTTCGTCCTCCTCCCTTTCGAAGAAACCTTTGAACCTCGGCAAAAAATAAACGATGCCGAATACGGCGGCGAAGGAGAGCTGAAACCCTATGTCCCAAACGGAATACGGCGCAATCAGGAGTATAATAAGCGCCGCGACGGCAAGCGTGTTGTAAAAATCCTTGCCCCTGTCGAACAGAAACGCGATGACGAATACTACGGCCATCACCACAGCCCTCTGGGCCGAAGTCGGAAAACCGGCAAGCGCGCCGTAGACGATTACAAACGGCAGCGAGAGCATTGCGGCGGTTTTTTTTGCGTTTAAGGCCAAGAGCAGTCTTTCCGACCGCTTGAGACCGAAGAGGATGAACCTGTAGAAAAAGAACGCAACCACTCCCACGTGCAAGCCTGATATGGCGAGTATGTGCGCGGTTCCCGTTTTTACGAAGGCGTCTCTCAAGGCAGGCTCGACCCCGCCGCGCTCCGCGATAACGAGCGCCTTTAAGACCTCGGCGTTGTCCGAGTTTTTTTCGATAAATAACCTTACCCTTTCCCTTACGTCTTCCGTAAACCGCGCCAGCCCCGCCTCGCCATCCTGTATCTTCACCAATAATTTCCCGTCCTTCAGCCATCCCGTCGTAAAAATCCCCCGCAGATTGAGCCTTCCGCTGAAATCATACTCGCCCGGGTTGCCGAAGTTTGCGGGTTCTTTGAGCCTTGCGATGAACCTTACGCGGTCGCCGGTCCTCCAACCTTCGAGTTGGCCTTCGGAGACAAGCTGAACAAGCCCAGTTGTTTGTATCCTTTTTCCGGCGGCATTCAAGGCGTCCGCGCTTACGAGGAGCCTCGTCGTATGAGCGGTAAACTCAGGCGAAGCCGCGATAACGCCCTCCACGTCATGTCCGAGGGCGCTTGCATAATCTTCTTTCATGATGAAATTTTTGATGTGCTCAGGCGGAAACTCAGGCCGGGCAAACGGGGAGATAAAGAGCGCCCCGAGCATGAAAAACGCGGGCGCTGATGAAAGCGCGATGAACCGGGAGCCCTTGTAATACAAGATGACGGGGATGGATAGAGTTACGGCAAACGGAACGTAGACGGATGCGGCAGGGATTTCCCCGTGCCTTGAAAATATGATACCGCAGATGAATGCGATGAGGCCTGGTATGAGCGGGTGCATTGAGTTGCCCCTTAAAAATTTTAGGGTTTTGCGTCGCAGCTTTGAGGATTGGCTTTTGAGTTATTCCTTCCCTCCGGTCTTCAACCCCAATATCAGCGCGGCAATCCGGGGCGAAACCCCGGCCACCGAACCAAGCTCTTCAACGGAGGAGTTTATCATCCCTTCGATGTCTCCGAATCTTTCAAAGAGCGCCTTCTTGGTCTTAATCCCTATGCCGGGGATAGCGTCAATGACCGATGATACCGCCTTTGACCTGAGCCTTCTGTGATAGGTTACGGCTAACCTGTGCACCGTATCGCGTATCCTCCTTATGAGGAGGTCGGGTCTTGAGTTTTCTTTGAGCGCCACGGGGTCTTTGACGTTGGGCCGGAAGACCCTCTCGCCCAGCGCCACTTTTCGAAACGGAAGTTTTTTCATACACGCTCCTTCGTGCTGAAAAGTGGCGCTGGGCCTGTCTTTGGCGAGCGCGGCAACGTCCACCCCCCGTACCCCCAATTCCGTTAAAACCCTGCAAGTGATGTTCAACTGCCCCTTTCCGCCGTCAACGAGGATGAGGTCGGGCGGGACCGCGTCTTGGCCGCCCCTATACCGCCTCTCTAACACCTCGCGCATCATCGCGTAGTCATCAGGGCCTTCTGCGCCTTTTATTTTGTAACGCCTGTAAGAGTCTTTGTGCGGCTCTCCGTTCTTAAAGACCGCCATCGCGCCTACTGCCATTGCCCCGCCGATATTGGATATGTCGAAGGCCTCAATCGTATTTGGGAGATTTAGAAGGTGAAGCCTGTCTTTGAGTTCCGATATAACCGTTGCGCGTGAAACGGACGCATCCCCCTTTTTCGTCAGACTCTCCCTTGCGTTCTCCAAGGCCATCTTGAGGAGTTTCAATTTCTCCCCCCGGAGAGGCGCGAATATGCGCGCCTTCCGCCCTTTTTTCTCGCTGAGCCATTCGGACAAAAAAGCCGCGTCTTCGATTTGAAGGGGGATAATCACCTCATCCGGCACATACCGACTGCCCATGTAGAACCGCGCCAAAAAAGACGATATGGCCTCGTCATCCGGCAGCCCGGCATCCTCGAAGAAGTAACCCTCGCCCCCCACGAGCCTTCCGTCCCTTACGAAAAGCGCCTGAATGACGCACGCCCCGTGGTCTTTTGCCGCCGCGAAAACATCCCTGTCTATCGGCTTGTGCGTTACGGCCTTTTGCTCCTCGAGCATCCCTTTTATTGACTCCATCCTGTCCCTGAGTTTTGCCGCCTCCTCGAAATCAAGACGCATCGAGGCGGAGCGCATCTTATCCTTGAGGAGTTTCAGGAGTTCCCTATTCTTGCCTTTAAGGAAAAGAACCGCTCCTTTTACGAGTTCCTTGTACCCGTCTTCGGTTATAAGCCCCATTGCCGGCGCAGCGCACAGCCCCAACTGATAATCGAGACATGGTCTAACTCTATTCCTGAAAACGGACTCGCCGCACACGCGCAGAGGGAAGAGCCTTCTCAGGAACTTCACCGTGTCGCGCACCGCGCGGGTGGAGACATAGGGGCCGAAATAGAGGCCGCCGTCTTTTTTAATATCGCGCGTTACGAGTATGCGCGGAAATTTTTCGTAAGCGGTTATCTTGATGGAGCAGTAGGTCTTGCTGTCTTTGAGCCTTATGTTGCAGCGGGGTTTGTATTTCTTGAGGAGCGTGTCCTCTAAAAAGAGCGCCTCTTTTTCGTTGGCCGTGATTATCCAATCAATATCCGTTGCCCTTGACGCGAGGAATTTGACCGACGGGCGCGAATCGCCCGAAGAACGGAAATAAGACACAACCCTCTCCCGCAGGTTCTTGGCCTTGCCGATGTAGAGCGCTTCCCCAGATTTACCCTTCATCAGATATACGCCCGGCGCGGCCGGCAGGCTTTTGAGTTTATCCTCTATCCCCATAACGGCTATTATTACACAACGGAAAAACGGATTACAACCCGCGTAAAAATAAAAATCCCCGCCGCATTTAAGCGGCGGGGATTTTTATTTTTCTAACCGTCAAACCCGCTAACCCTTAGCCCTCTCCAAATATTTCCCCTCTCCCGTGTCCACCCTTATTGTCTCTCCGGATTCTATAAACGGGGGGACGTTTACGACAAGGCCGGTTTCAAGCGTTGCGGGTTTCACCGAGGCCGTAACGGTCGCGCCCCTCATGTTCGGGGCGGTCTCTACGACCTTGAGCTCGACCACCTTTGGCGGGTCAACTCCGACCGGCGCCCCCTCGTAATACTCAATCATGAACTTGATGTTCGGCGTGAGGTAATAGACGTTGTCGCCGAGAACGTCGGCTGAAAGGGACATCTGCTCGTAGGTCGCGCTGTTCATGAAGTGATAGTCCGTGCCGTCATTGTAGAGATACTCCATCTCGTGCTGCTCGAGGTGCGCCTTTTCGAGCTTATCTTCTGACCTGAACCTGTTCTCGGCCGATGAGCCGGTCTTGAGGTTTTTGAGTTTTGTCTGCACCATGCCGCGCCAATTGCCAGGCGTGATGTGCTGGACCGTGGCGACCCTGTACGGTTCTCCGTTATAGAGGATCGTCATCCCTACTCTCAGCTGCGTTGCCGGTATCATGCTGCCCTGCGGCTCCTTCTCTCGTATTTGCGCCCATGCGGCGCGGTCTTGAATGTTTAATTATATCATTTGAGAGTTGCCCCCGCAACAACATTCAGCCCACGAACTTTTTCACATAGCCGGCCGTGTTGACCGCGTTGAGCTTGCGAAAGAGCAAGTCGAACCTGTCTTCGAGTTCCTTGCCTATGGCGGCCTTTACCACATCGCCCATGTTCCACATCTTTTCCTTGAACGGGCCGAAGCCCTTTTTTCTGGTCTTATAAATAAATTGTTCGTCCGTGTCCTCTTTTTTCCGCTCATCGGCGCACTTGGACATGAGGTGCGCGTATATCTCTTTTTTCAACGCAGCCGGGAAATACGCGCTGTCGTAGACCATGTTCTGAAAACCCGTTGCCAGATGCACCTCGGCCGCGCTCTTCTTGGGGAATAGATCGAATGCGTCGTCCGGCAGAGTCGAGGCCCCGTGCTGAACGACTCCGGCAAGGCCAAGAGTCCGTGATATCTTGGAGAGCTTCTCGATGGTGTCGAAGTCAACCTTCACCTTTGCGATTGTTCCGTCAGGCAAAGGCACGCCGCCGTGCGTGGTGCCGGTCTGGATGCTAATCTTACTTATGCCTTTCATACCCTTTGGCAGGCGCCCCTTGTACCCGTCCATAAAGGCGCGGAGTTCTTCTTCGGTCGAGTTCTTGCCGCCGACCTCGCCTATCTCTCCGCCGACCGAGATAGTCACGCCCTTTGGTTCGTTCAGCCGGATGTATTCGGTAAGTATGGCCGTTGTCTCGAAGTTCGGCCTCTGCTGCTCCGTGACATCCGGTTTCGAGAGGTCAACGACCGTGGATGAATCGATGTCAATGTTGTAGAATTCCGCCTCTATCGCCTCTTTTATGAGTTTCTTGACGTCGTTTATCTCGGCGTTTTTATCCTGGCTGAACTTTTTTGCGTTAATCTGGAAGTGGTCTCCCTGCACGAAGACCGGGCCTTTATAGCCTTCTTTGACGGCAGCCGCGATGCAGCAGGCCGTATACTCCGCGGGCCTCTGGTCAGTGTAACCTATCTCGCTCTTGGCTATCTCGAAGAGGAATGCCCCCGCCTTATTTTTCCGCGCAGCCCTGAATATCGCGGCCGCCGTGTCGTACGTCAGCCCGCGTATGTTTATGGCCGGGACCGTGAACCCGCCGCACTCTCCCCTGCCGAAGGCCTCGTAAAGCCTCTGAATGGAGGCGGAGCGAACCCCGAGCCTTGCGCCAATCGTCTTTATCAAAAGCCTGCACTCGTCCCTGACTTCCTTTTCCCTGCTGAATACGGCGTTATAGATGAGTCCGTCAATGCACTTTGAGCGTATGAGTTTTTCGTCCGTAACCTCGACGGCCGCGCCGACGCCCTTTACCGCGCCCTTGAGGAAATCATAAACCGCGCCAGTAGACTTCAGTTCCATAAACTCCCTCCTTTAGAGCTTTTATTTTATAAATACGGCTATTCCTGCGCATAATAAATCCCGTATAGACGCGCCGGAGAGACCCCGATGAACCAAAGCAATAAAACGAGCCAATTCCTGAGCGTGGAGCGCGCAACGCCGTTCTTCTCCCATCGCCGGGCCGAGGTCTTGACGCGGTCTTTGAGCACGACGACGCGCCCAAACTTCCTTAATCTCTTAACACAATCAACGTCCTCCATCAAGGGGAGTTTATTGAAGCCGCCGCAGTTTAAAAACGCCTCTCTCCTTGCGAATATCGCCTGATCGCCGTAGATGAGGCCGAGCCTTGAGGCCCTGAAATTAACCGCAGCCTCGATGACCCTGAATATCCGTCTATCGGAAACTATCGAAAGGGAAAACGCTCCGGCAACCACCCCGTCATCCGCCAACGCCGCTTTCACCATTCCTGCCCAACCCTCCGGCAAAATAGAGTCGGCGTGCAAAAACAAAAGCGCGTCCCCCGAAGACGCATCGGCCCCGGCGTCCATCTGACGACCCCTACTGGGCCTGCCGGCCCGCGTGGATATTACCTTTGCCCCGCATCGCGCCGCTCTTTGCAAAATCCCGTCAAGGCTGCCGCCGTCAGCCACGATAACCTCAAAGGCGTCTACCGCGGATTTGAGCGTCTCTTCGATAACCCCGGCCTCGTTCAACGCCGGGACTATCACGGATACCTTCACTTTGCGCCCTCAACCGCCTTTTTCACCTCAAGCCACTGTTCCTTTTCCACCACCGGCAGCTCGATAGTCACAAGGGCGCCGCCTTCCGGCGGCGCGGAGAGTGAGATGCTCCCGCCGTGCTCGGTTATTATGCCGTGCGCCATGGAAAGCCCCAACCCTGCGCCCTTGCCAACTGCCTTTGTCGTAAAAAACGGGTCAAAGGCCTTGTTTATAACGTCCTGCGGTATGCCGGGGCCGTTGTCCTTGACGGATATCTCGATTTTGCGCTTCCGCGTTCGCGTGGTTATCTCGATCCTGCCCTCTTTTTTGGCTGAGACGATTGCGTCCTCGGCGTTGCTGATGAGGTTTATGAATATCTGCTGCATCTGTTGGGCGTCCAACATGGTCATGGGCAGCCCCAAATCGAGGTTGAGGCCAACCTCTACGTTGTTCGCGGACAATGAATATACCCTAAGCTCTAACGCCTTCCTTATTATGTCATTTATGTTCTGGTATTCCCTCTCCGCCCTTTTCGACCGGGCGAAGGAGAGAAGGTTACTTACTATCTTGGCGGTTCTCAGGGATTCGTTGTAAATCTTGCCGAGTTTTTCTCTCACCTCGGAGATTGTTTTATCCCCGGGCGCATCCATCAGTATCTGGGAAAACCCCATTATTCCCATAAGTGGGTTATTTATCTCATGCGCGATGCCGGCCACGAGTTTTCCGACGGTCGAGAGCCTCTCGGACTGGACGAGCTGGTCTCTCAAAAACTTTTCGCGCGTAATGTCGCGCGCTATAAACACGCAGGCAGGGACGTCATTTCCCGCAATCTTCAATTTGAAGGGAAAGGTCGTTACCCTGTAGACGCCGTCGAAGACCATGTCGTCCACGTCCGCCTCCATCGCGGAGCATGACTCAATGGTCTTTGCGACCATGCACTTGCCGGATGCGGCGTCCCGTCCATAGTATATCTCGGAGCAGCTTTTGCCGATAAGGTCCTGCGGCCTTACGTTCTTCTTTTCCGCCAATGCCAGGTTTACCTTTATCGTTCCGCTCTGCGCGTCGTGGATCGAGATGAGGTCGGCAATCGAGTCGAAGGTGGTTTCCCACTCCTTTTTGCTCCTCTCAATCTCGCCCAACAGTTTTTTATTCTCGGCCTCTTTTTTCTCCGAGGCGTTGAGCAGATTCAAGGCGCAGACGAGAGCAACAACGAATACGGCCCCGGAAATCCATGCGCCGTTATAAAACGACCAGACTGCTCCTAAAACAAGAAGCACGCACACAAAGGCCGCGAGTTTGAAGGGGGTATTGCCCCCATGCCGTATGTTGCTTTTTTGCATAAAAAGGCCGCCCTGCGTTATTCGCCTTTTAGTCCCCGCGTCATGAGTTCCATGACAGCGGCCTTAGGGGATTTGCCCTCGGCGATAACCTTGAAGACCTCGGCGATTATGGGCATCTCAACGCCGAGGCTATTAGCAAGCCCCATTGCGGCCTTGGAAGTCCTGACGCCTTCGGCGACCATCTTCATGCCGGAGGTTATTTCCTTTATGGTCTTACCCCTGCCGACCGCGACGCCGGTTGAGTAGTTTCTGCTCAAGGACGCGGTGCAGGTCAAGACCAAATCCCCGAGGCCTGAGAGTCCCGCGAAGGTCTCCGGCCGCGCCCCGAGCGCGCAACCGAGCCTCGACATCTCCGCAAGCCCCCTTGTGATGAGCGCTGCCCTTGCGTTTAACCCAAGCTCCAAGCCGTCCGATATGCCCGCGGCTATGGCAATGACGTTTTTAAACGCGCCGCCAAGCTCGACCCCGACCGCGTCTGAGTTCGTATATACGCGGAAATACGGCGTTGAAAACGCCTCCTGCACGGCCTTGGCCGCAGTTGAAGAAGCGGATGCCGCGCATATTGCCGCCGGCAGCCTCCTCACGACCTCTTTTGCGAAGGACGGACCTGACAATACCGCTATACCGGAGTAAAGGACTTCTTTGAGCGCGTCCTTCAACACCGCGGACGGCGTTAAAAACGTCTCCTCCTCGATGCCCTTTGTCGCGCTCACGATTACTGCGTCCTTAGCGATAAACGCGCGCGCCGTGTCCCAAACATGACGCAGCCCGTGGGATGGAATTGCGCTGACCACAAGACCCGCGCCGCCCAGCGCCTCTTCGAGGAGGAAGGTCGTCCGCAGGTCTTTGCAGAGTTTTACCCCCGGCAGGTAGACGCTGTTTTCGCGGTCTTTCTCCATTGAAGCCGCAAGGCCGCTGTCGCGCGCCCAGAGCGTGGTTTCAAAACCCTTTGAGGCAAGGAGGTCGGCAAGTGTAGTCCCCCAGCTTCCCGCGCCCAAGACTGTATATTTTTTCATTGAGTCCTCGTGCCCGCAGCTCCGGGCTATGATGAACGCTTCCTTTTCCCTCTCCCCCCTCGCGGGGGAGGGCAGCCCTGACGGCATCAGGCCTGAAGGCCTGAGCTACAGGCTATGGCGGATTTACCCCCGGCGGCAGCGTCTTAGGGTCATGGCCGTCTTTGAGCCGCGCCTCTATCCACTCGCGCAGGGCCGTAACCGCGGCCTTGTTGTGATACTGCGGCTCTATCTCACGGAGGAGCACGAGCGCCTCTCCCTGACGCCCGGTCTCGTTTAGTACCTTGGCCTTATAGAACTCGGCCTCGAGCACAAAGGGGTCTTTCGGATATTTGGATATAAGTTTATCATACCATTCCATTGCCTCGGATGTCTTGCCCTCCACGTAGCTCATGCCGCCCATGTTGAAATATATCTGAGGTATCAGGACGTGGCTGCCCGTGGTCCTGAGAAGCTCCGAGAACTCTACCCTTGCCTGCGCCAAGTCGTTCATCTTCATATATTCGGAGGCAACCGCGAAGTGAAACCTCTGTGCATCGCCGGGCCTCTCGACCATGAGCCTCTGGTAATGCGCTATGGCCTTCCTGTGGTCTCCTAAGTCCGAGTAGATCTGCGCGAGGTCTTCCCTCGCGTCCACGGTTTCGGCGCTTCCCGGATACATGTAATAGAGGGTGGCGTAGGCGTCAAGCGCCCTTTTACGCTCGCCGAGGTATTTGTTGTAGATGTAGGCTATCTTGTATTGGCTCTTGGGGGCGTAGGAACTCTCAGGGTGCTTGTTTACGACGTAGGAGTACTGCAAGAGCGCCTCCTCGAAGCTCCCGGTCCCGAGGGATTTTTCGGCCTTCTCGAATACGTGCTCCGCCGGGTCTGTCGAGCATCCCGCAAAAAAGACGACGAGCGCGATGAGGAGATTAATCAGGGATGCGCAATGGGGTGTAGGACGTAGGAGGTGGGTAGTGGTAAAAGATTTTACCACGCGCCGCGTCCTACTCCCCGCACCCCATTCTTCCATACTCCCCATTTACCACCTCCCGCGTCCTACTCCCCACATCCAATTACTCATCTTCCACTATCTCAGCGTCTTCAATAACCTCCGCGTCGTCATCCTTTTCCGCGATGGGCGCTATCCCCGTGATATGCTCGTCCTTTTCTATATCCATGAGCTTCACGCCCTGAGTGTTCCTGCCGATGACGGCCACGTCTTTCATGGCTATCCTTATTATTTTACCCGTGCTCGTGGATATCATAAGCTCATCCGTTCCAATCACCTTGACGATGCCCGTGACATGCCCGTTCTTATCGGTTATCTTTATGTTGATTATCCCGCTGCCGCCCCTGCCCTGAACCTTGTACTCCGAGAACTCCGTCCTCTTGCCGTAACCGCGCTCGGTCACGGTCAATACGGTAGCGTTGCCCTCGACCATCTCCATGGCGACCACGCGGTCGCCCTTCCCGAGCTTCATCGCCTTCACGCCCCTTGCCTGACGGCCCATCTCCCTCACGTCTTCCTCGTTGAAACGTATGGCCTGACCGTCTCGCGTGCCTATGAAAAGCTCGTTCTTGCCGTCGGTAAGCCGTGCCGATATGAGGCTGTCTTTTTCATCGAGGCTTATGGCGATAAGCCCGCCGGAGCGGATGTTGGCAAACGACATGAGGTCTGATTTTTTTATCACGCCCTGTGCAGTGGCCATTACGATGTATTTGCCCTCGACGAACTCCCTGACGGGCAGAAAGGCCGTTATCTTTTCGCCCGCCGCGACGTTCAGGATGTTGATTATGGCCTTGCCCTTGGCTGCCCTCCCGGCCTGCGGGATGTCGTAGACCTTGAGGCAATAGACCTTTCCCTTGTCCGTGAAAAAGAGGATGTGGCTGTGCGTCGAGGCGATGAAGAGGTCCGAGACAAAGTCCTCTTCTTTGGTGGTCATGCCCATCTTCCCCTTTCCGCCGCGCCTTTGTATGCGGAAGAGCGACGTGGGATTTCTCTTTATGTAGCCGCCCATGGTTATCGTAACCGCCATGTCCTCTTCGGCGATGATGTCCTCTATCGTTATGTCGCCGGTCTCCTCGACTATCTCGGTTCTCCTCTCGTCCCCGTACCGCTCCTTTATCTCTTTGAGTTCTCCCACGATGATATCCATGAGGAGCCTTTCGCTTCCGAGTATCTCCACGAGGGCCTTTATGAGCCTCATCACCTCTTTGTATTCCTCTATTATCTTATCCCTCTCGAGGGCCGTGAGCCTCTGGAGCTTCATGTCCAATATGGCCTGAGCCTGTATGTCGGAGAGCTTGAAGCCCTTCATCAGTCCGGCCTTGGCCTCGACGGGCCCCTTAGAGGCCCGGATGAGCTTTATCACCGCGTCGAGGTGGTCTATGGCTATCTTCAACCCTTCGAGTATATGGGCGCGTTCGCGCGCCTTTTTAAGCTCGAAGACCGTCCTCCTCGTCACGACCTCTTTTCTGAACCGCACGAACTCCTTGAGGAGAGAGATTATCGGGAGGACACGGGGCATACCGTCCACGATGGCGAGATTTATTATGCCGAACGAGGTCTTCATCTGCGTGTGCAGATAGAGGTTATTCAGTATCACCTCCGCCACCTCGTCCCTCTTGAGGTCCACGACTATCCTCATGCCCTCGCGGGACGACTCGTCGCGCACGTCGGAAATGCCTTCCACCTTTTTGTCCCTCACAAGGTCCGCGATGCTCTCGATGAGCTTTGCCTTGTTGACCATGTAGGGTATCTCGGTTACGACTATGGCCTGCCTGTTAGTCCTCGGGTTTTTCTCTATGTTCGCCCGCGCGCGCAGCTGGAGCACGCCTCTGCCCGTTTCATACGCGCTCTTGATGCCCTTTCTTCCGTGTATGTAGCCGGCGGTCGGAAAATCCGGCCCTGGCACGGCCTTCATTATCTCTTTAACGCTTGCGTCGGGATTTTTTATGATGAGCAAAAGCGCGGCGATTATCTCGGAGATGTTGTGCGGCGGCATGTTCGTGGCCATGCCGACCGCGATGCCCGTGGAGCCGTTTACCAAAAGGTTGGGGAACCCGGCGGGAAGCACCGTGGGCTCGTGCGAATTGCCGTCGTAGTTCGGCCTGAAATCCACCGTCTCTTTTGCGATGTCGCCCAAGAGTTCGCTCGTAAGGCGCGCCATCCTCACTTCGGTGTAACGCATGGCAGCCGGGGGGTCTCCGTCAATGGAGCCGAAGTTGCCCTGACCGTCTATGAGCGGGTATCTGAGGGAAAAATCCTGCACCATCCGCGTTATGGCGTCGTATATGGCCGCGTCGCCGTGGGGGTGGTATTTACCCATGACGTCTCCGACCACGCGGGCCGACTTCTTATAAGACTTGTTCCACTCAAGCCCCATCTCGTGCATGCCGAAGAGTATCCTCCTGTGCACGGGCTTCAGGCCGTCCCTTACGTCGGGCAAGGCCCTGCCGACTATGACGGACATCGCATAGTCGAGATACGACTTTTTCATCTGGTCTTCTATATAGACCGGTATCTGCTCTTGAGCCATCTCTATCCTCTTAAAAAAGTCCTTTTATAGTCCCCCAACGCATGGGAGGCGCCGCGCGAAATACGAGTATGATATGTTTGTTTTCGCGGACTGTCAAGCGCATACCCTTGGGTAGGGTGACAAAACTCGAAGGGGTGTAGTGTTGATTTTTGAACGGCCTCAAGATAACTGCAAAACTAAGGAACCTCTGATTTATTCTACGATGGTGTCATTCAGAGCGAGGCGAAGAATGGCATGAAAAATATAAGCAGATCATTCGCTTCGCTCATGATGACAGAAAGAAAGTGAATTAATCAGAGCTTCCCTAAGACGCGGGGACGGACGAAATTTTTGGCAACGCCATCAATTATTATTTTTGAAATTTTCATATCAATTGGCTTGTTTCAAAAATTCATACTCCACCTTCGAAAATAAACTACTTGGCAAATCACTGAGCCGTTTCTGCACAACCTTAATCGCCGGTTCCGATTTATCAATTCCAATCCAATTCCGATTGAGCGATTGCGCCGCGACGAGCGTTGTGCCAGAACCGCAAAAACAATCAAGCACCAATCCACTCTCGTTTGATGAGGCTTCCACGATAAATTTCAACAAATCCAAACTTTTCTCCGTTGGATATTGTGGATATTGAGGGTCTTTAAATTCCCAAATGTCCTGCATTTTCTTTCCGTCTTTTTCATCAAGAAAGATTTTTTTACGCGGCACTCCGTTTGACGACCATTCAATAAGTCCCTGCTTGTCCAACTCCTCCAAAACAACCGGCTCGCTTCGCCAATGACGACCCTTAGGCGGCATCATGCCTTTCCACTTCTTTCCGGTATTGCCGTTTGAAGTTTCCCCGGGCGCATGAAGCGGAATTGTTGTATATCGCCGCCCATCTTTATCAATTTTCTTAAACAAACGATCTTCGTCCTCTTCCGAAAAGGGAAGATGAGGGTCATTCCAAATTGGTGTTTCGGATTTAGAGTAAAAAAGTATTAAGTCCTTGATATTGCCGTACGCCTTGCGATGAAAATTTTTAGGGTTGCACTTGATACGAGTAATGTCGTTTCGGAACATCTCGCGTCCAAAAACTTCATCCATGATGAGCTTCACATAATGTCCGATTTTATAATCAATATGGAGATAAATTGAGCCACGCTCCGATAGAAGTTCGCGCAAAAAAATCAAGCGTTCGCGCAAAAATTCTAAGAAATCAGCCCCAACCAAAATGTCGCTGTATGCTATAGCGTCACCATTACTGCTGCTGATTGTATTTGCGCGATCCTCGCTGATTTTGAAATGTCCGTTTGTCGCAAACGGAGGATCAATATAAATCAAATCAACTTTGCCTGAATAGTCATCGAGGAGCATTTTAAGGGCAGAAAGATTATCAGCGTGTATGAGCTTATTTTTCGCTCCCTTGCCGTAGATTGTATTTAGTTCTACTCTCGAAGTTTTTTCGAGAATATCTTTCTTGTGTTTTTTATTGTCATAAGTGATAAACATAACATTTATATTTGATAGAGAAATTCGCGCAAAACAAGCGCACTCATTATGTTTTCTTTTTTGAGCTTGCCTGTAATGTCCTTATACATTTTATTCTTACCCTCAATATAAAGAACGCCGTCAAGAATTGCGACAGTTATAGCTTCCACGACTTTTGCTTTTACTGTCGCAATAGCATCGTTGAATTGTGCGTTTTGATGTCCACCAAAATCGGTTAGAAATTTTGCCTCACCGATAACATACTTTCCATTGAAGCGGCCAATGAAGCCAATCCCTTATTGTGTTTATAGTTCAGATGTTCGCGGGCAAAAGCCATCATTTCCGCATCGCTGCCATCCAGGATGACGTTTCCTTTTGCTTTCAAAAATTCATCGAGTTTTACCGGCTGAATTCCTAACGCTTTCTTGTTGAGCCAGCGTTTGAAAAGCGGCCCGATTTGCCGATTTGTTTCCTTTGGTTCAGAACAACGAGCAAAAATCGTATCAAGCCCCATTTCATACAAGCGTCCAGAAAGCCGGGCAGAGGTTGCTGGGTTTCGCTCTAACGCGGTTTTATCTCGTTTTAGGTAAGCAACGTAGGAATCTTTAATCGGAAATAAATCCAATTTCAAAAGATTTTTCATAAGCGTAACATTGTCCCGCTTTTCAAACGCCTTTTCTACGCCCTTCCAAAGCTCGCCGTTGGGTTCGCGTATTCCTTCGGGAATTGTTGGGTATACTTGAAATAAATCGTCCAAGTAGCTCCGCTGACTTGCGTATTCAATGCTTAATTGTGTCCAAGAATTTATGTTTTTTTTCATAATTAATTTTCCCACATTCAATGTCGAAGCGCAACGCCACGAGAAAAGCAGCCTCTCTGCTCTTTATATCACGGAAACTGTCAGCCTGTCAAAATCATAGGCCGGGGTATACAATGTTATAGTTAAGTAAAAACTACTAAGTCAAAAGAACGCTTCTCTCCGGCGCGGGAGCGGTATTTGCGTGTTAACCCCGACAAATACCTATTGGACTTTTTACGGCTTTTTTGGTAATCTTCCTTTCTCTTCCTGATTACATATAAGGGGGCAGTATGGCTAACAAACACGTTTATTTCTTCGGAGGCGGACGCGCCGAGGGCAAGGGAAACATGAAGGATATCCTCGGCGGCAAAGGCGCCGGGCTTGCCGAGATGACCAACATCGGGCTGCCCGTGCCCGCCGGCTTTACCATAACGACCGAGGTCTGCGACTATTTCTACAAAAACTCCAGAAAATACCCCTTAGGGTTCGATAAAGAGGTCTTAAAAGCCCTTGCGAGACTCGAAAAACTCGCGGGCAAAAAGTTCGGAGACTCGGCCGACCCTCTCCTCATTTCCGTGAGGTCGGGCGCCAGCCGCTCCATGCCGGGCATGATGGATACCATCTTGAACCTCGGCCTGAACGACAAATCCGTCGAAGGGCTTGCAAAAAAGACCTCCAACAGGAGATTTGCCCTTGACGCCTACAGGCGCTTCATCACCATGTACGGCGCCACGGCCATGGGCGTGCCGAGAGTGAAGTTCGACGACGAATTCGACGAGGTCAAAGAAAGCCGCACGCGGGGAAGGCTCGGCCAAAGAGGCGGTATCATCCAAGACACGGACGTAAACGAGGCGGAACTCGCGGAACTCATCGGCAGGCTAAAAGACGCATATAAGGCGAATACGAAAAAGGACTTCCCGCAAGACCCCAACGAGCAGCTCTGGGGTTCCATTGACGCGGTTATCGGCTCGTGGATGGCGGAAAAGGCCGTCACCTACAGAAGGGTCGAAAAGATTTCCGGCCTTCTCGGCACCGCCGTAAACATAGTCCAGATGGTCTTCGGGAACATGGGCGATCATTCGGGAACCGGGGTATGCTTCACCCGCGACCCGAATTCCGGGAAAAACGCCTTTTACGGGGATATGCTCATGAACGCTCAAGGCGAAGACGTCGTCGCCGGCATCCGCACCCCTTTGCACCTCTCGTATCTCGAAAAAACGCTACCCGTCATTTACAAACAGCTCTGCAATGTCCGCGCGGCCCTCGAAAAACATTTCAAAGAAATGCAGGACATAGAGTTCACCATCGAGACCGGAAAACTCTACATCCTCCAGTGCAGGACGGGCAAACGCTCGCCAATGGCCGCGTTCAGCATAGCGGTCGGCATGGTCAAAGAAAAACTTATAACGAAAAACGACGCCATCCTGCGCATAACGGATAAAGACATCGAGGGGCTTTTTTACCCGGTCATTGACCCAAACATCCCAAAGGAAGAACTGAAAAAGGCGCTCTTTGCCACGGGCATTGACGCGGTGCCGGGCGCGGCGTCAGGCTCGGTGGTTTTTAACGCAAAAGACGCGGAGGCGTGGGCGGGCCAGGGCAAAAACGTCATACTCGTCAGAAAAGAGACGTCCCCGGAAGACGTCGGGGGCATGCACGCGGCAAAGGGAATACTGACGGCCACGGGCGGCAAGACCTCTCACGCGGCGGTCGTGGCGCGCGGCTGGGGGAAATGCTGCGTGGTGGGCTGCGAAGACCTTGTAATTGACTACGAGGCAAAGACCATGTCCGTTGGCAAAACCGTCATAAACGAAGGGGACGAATTGACGCTCAACGGCTCCACCGGAGAGGTCTTCAAAGGCGGGATGCCGCTCATAAAACCGGAACTGCCGGAGGCCTATTATACCCTGATGAAGTGGGCGGACGAGACCCGCGTCCTCAAGGTGCGAACCAACGTTGACACCCCATATGACGCGGAAAACGCCATACGCCTCGGCGCAGAAGGCATTGGGCTTTGCAGGACCGAGCACATGTTCTTCGACACGGACGAGAGGAGGCTGGCCATCCAGAGCATGATAGTCGCCGACAACTTGGAGGCGCGCGAAAAAGCACTTGCGGAGATACTCCCCTTTCAAAGAAAAGACTTCACCGGCATATTCAGGGCAATGGACGGCAAACCCGTCACCATACGGCTCATTGACCCGCCGCTCCATGAATTCGTGCCGCATACCGAGAACGACCAGAAGCACCTCGCGCAGAGGCTGAACCTGCCCTTCCACGTCGTTAAGAGAAAGATAGACAGGCTCCACGAGGCAAACCCCATGCTCGGTCACAGGGGGTCCCGCCTTTGCATCACCTACCCTGAGATACTCGACATGCAGGTGCGGGCCATAATCGAGGCCGCGTGCGAATGCAAGGCAAAGGGCATCAAGGTATTGCCTGAGATAATGCTCCCGCTCATAATCGCCGTCAAGGAACTCTCCATCCTCGTGGACAGGATACGCAAGGTCGCCGACGAGGTCTTGGCCGCAAACGGCGCGAAGGTGGATTATCTCGTGGGCACCATGATAGAGGTCCCAAGGGCCGCGCTCCTCGCGGACGAGCTGGCCCGCGTGGCGGAATTTTTCTCTTTCGGCACCAACGACCTCACCCAGATGACGCTTGGGATGTCAAGGGACGACGCAGGCAGATTTCTGCCCGAATACGTTGACGAGAAAAAGGCGGGGATATTGAAGTCCGACCCGTTTCAATCTCTCGACGTGGACGGCGTCGGGCTTCTGATAAAGCTCGGCATCGAAAAAGGCAGACGCACCAGAAAAAATATCAAGATAGGAATCTGCGGGGAACACGGTGGAGACCCGGCTACGGTAAAATTCTGCCACGCGAACGGATTCAACTACGTCTCATGCTCGCCCTTCAGGGTCCCGATAGCGCGCCTCGCCGCGGCTCAGGCCGCGCTTGCAGAGACGAGGAAGAAGGGGAGATAGAAGATTTTGAATTTCATGTTGAATAATATGAAGCAATACGAAGCAGTAATAAAAGTGATGGAAAAAATGGCGGCTTTGCAACGCTTGGTTATCTCAATCAGCAGGTTTTGAAAGCGCCTGGAGTTGAATGGAAAACGCCTTTTGCAAGATTAAGAAATAGAATATTTATGGAATAAACAAACGATCAATACAGGATAGGGTGATGCGCCGGACGCTCCGGCGTCCGGCAACACCGGCAAATAAAAGACCCTGATGCCAAGAAGCCGCTACGTCATAACCGAACCTGACAAGCCGCATTTTCTCACCTACACGGTAATGGAATGGCTGCCGGTCTTTACCCGCCCTCAAACGGTCGACATCCTCCTTGAAAGCTGGCGTTATCGGCGCAATATTACCGTGGGAACGCATCAGGGGACGCTCCGGCGTCCCACAAAAAACTACGGCAGTCCTTTGAAACCGCCTTTCTCCTTGCCTTTCCCTATCCACCCGTAATCTCGATTCTCGATGTCTGACACAAAAACCCCGTTGCGGCTTGAGCCGCAACGGGGTTTTACGCCCTCTCGGGCTGTCCGGATGGAGATCCGGATTATGGGTTCAGGCCCGTCAACGTCAGGCCCGGTCATTTGCCATGCCACTTCTCGATGTGCTCCGCCATCTCCTTGAGCGCGTTCAAAAACTTTTTCTTCTGGCCGTTGTCGAGGCTCATATGGAAGTCGTTGAAGCTGTCGGCTATGGCGTCCATGCCGTCGCGCTTGCCGCCGTTTATCTCCTTAACGGTCTTGACAAGGGCGTTAAAGTCAGGCGTTTCTTTCGCGGCCTCGACGTTCAACGCCTTAACGGCCTTGCCCATGGAGTCCTTGTGGTAGTTTATGTACTCGGCCACTTTTTGCTTCACCGCTTCGAACTTCATCTTCTGGGCGTCCGTAAGCCCGAGTTCGAGCTTCTCTATCTTTGAGTCCATCTTCTTCAAGACCCAATCCGCGTCGTGGCGCCTGTGCCACCAGCCCGCGCACCCCGAAACCGACACGGCCATGAAAACAACGGCCAGCGCCGCTAATAAGACCCTCACTTTTTTCCGCATAATGCGCCTCCATTTTACAACCTGCCGTTAAAATATCGCCCCTTGCGGCAAACGGAGATTAGTTCAACGCCTGCCCTTACTTTTAAGTATATCAGAAAAACGGCGTTTTTTAGCGCATTTGGCTGATTAGGCGCATATATGGCCGCCCCCTACATATTGTGCCTACTCAGTTATTTTTATACCTTCTATGGTATTTTTCCCTTTACAAAGATAATAAACTCTGCTACGATTACGCCGAAATATGAAAATCAAAAAACTCATTGTCCACGGATTCAAATCCTTCGTAGACAGGACTACCCTTAATTTCCCGGCAGGCACGTCCGGCGTCATCGGCCCTAACGGGTGCGGTAAGAGCAACATCGTTGACGCCATCAGATGGGTCCTCGGAGAGCAGAACGCCCGGCACCTTCGCGGCAAGCTGATGGAGGACGTGATATTCAACGGGAGCGACGCGAGAAAGCCCCTGGGCATGGCCGAGGTGGTTCTCACCTTCTCCAACGATCAGGGGCAGGCCCCGGCAAGCTTCGCCAACTTCACCGAAATCGAGGTAGCGCGCCGCCTTTACAGATCGGGCGAGAGCGAATACTACATCAACAAGGTCCCGAGCAGGCTGCGTGACATCGTAGACCTCTTTGCGGATACGGGCATCGGCACGCGCGCGTATTCCATCATCGAGCAGGGGCAGGTCGGCTGGCTCATAAACGCAAAACCCGAGGAGAGGCGCGCCATCTTTGAAGAGGCCGCCGGCATAAGCAAGTTCAAACACAAAAAAGAAGCTGCGCTGCGCAGGCTCGAGGCCGCAAAGGAAAACCTCACAAGGGTCAACGACATCATAAGCGAGGTAAAGCGCCAGCTCAACTCCCTTAACCGTCAGGCCAAAAAGGCCGAGAGATACAAGGCCTTGAAGGAAGAACTCACTGCCGCGGATCTAAAGCTCGCCGCAATGGAATACCGCCGCCTTGCCGCGGAAATATCCGAGACAACCAAAAAACTAAACGCCATAAAAGACAATGAAGCGGCGCTTGGGGCCGAGTTAAGCGCAAAAGACGCGATGACCGAGGATGTCCGCTCAAAGCGCTCGGCCCTTGAAGCGCAATACCGTTCAATAAAGGATGCCATCTACGAACTCGAAAAAGAAATACAAAACGCCGAGCGCGCCAATGAACTTGCGCGCCTTCGCATATCCGAGATAAAGAGAACCGAAGAGCGGGTATCACGGGATATCGAGGAACTCGACTGCGCGAGGCAAAACGCGCTCATTGAACAAGAGGCCCTCCAAAAAGCATTAACTGAAATAGCCGCGCTGATTGCCAGGGATGCCGCGAGGCTCACTGAAGTAAGCGCGCGGCTCGAAGCGCTCACCAACGCGCATAAGGCCAAAGAAGAAGAGAGAAGAACAAAGGCTGCAGACATACTTAAAAATGCCTCGCGCATCAGTGAGATTCGCCACGCAATACAGGCGCAGATAAAGGACGAAGAATACTCCCGCATAAAAGAGACAAAGGCCATAACCGAGCTTGACGCGCTCTCAAGGACCGTCGCGTCGAAGGAAGAGCCTCTATCAAGACTCAAACAAGAACTCGCGTCCACCCTTTCGAGAAAAGAGAATATCGAGGCCGAGGTCGCCGGACTGCGCGGAAGTCTTGACGGCCTTGAAAAGACCGTTGCCGGAGGCGAGAGGGCGTTAAACGCGCTCAAGGACGATTTTTCCAAGTCCCAAGCGCGGCTCACTACGCTTGAGGAAATGGAAAAGAACTTCGAGAGCCTCGCCTCCGGACCCAAGGCCATGATGCAAAACGCCCCGCCCCCGGACGGTTTCCGCCTTATGGGTCTGCTTGCCGACGCCATAGAAACCAACCGGGGCTTTGAAAAGGCGGTGGAGGCGGCGTTGGGCGACAAGCTGCAATACATACTCGTCGAGAGCCACAACGAGGGCATGGAGGCGATCGAATACTTAAAACTCACGGGGGCCGGCCGTGTGAGCTTCGCCCCGGTCAGGGAAACCCGCCAGCTCTCGGCCCCTGTCACGGTGCCCGCGGGCATCGGGTTTGACGGCGCAAAGGAACTTATAACCGAGGTAAGGGTAAGAGACGAATTCAGAAACGTCGTAAATTCACTTTTGGGCGACGTGCTCGTGGCTGAAGACCTCTCCGGCGCAATCGCCCTTTGGAGGCAATGGGGCGCAAACGGCGTCTATAAGACCGTTGTCACGCCGGACGGTGACGTAATCGCCGCAAACGGCATAATCACGGGCGGCTGGGGCGCCGGAGAGGGTCTCCTTCAGAAAAAGACCGAGATAAAAAACATCCGCGCCTCATGCGCGGGCATCGAGGGCCGGACGCTTTCGGCGGAGGCTGAGTTGAATTCATCCCGCCAATCTTTGGCGGCCGCAAAGTCGCTCCTTGAAGAAAAAAAAGAGCGGCTCCACGCCGCAGAAATAGAAAGCCTCAACATAGATGCCGGCTTAAAGACCCTCACGGACGAGGCGTTGAGGCTGACGAATCTCAAGACGTCGGCGCAGACTGAGATACGGGATGCAGCGGCCAGGATCGCCGAGTGTCATTCCAAAAAGGCTTCGCTCTCGGTTGAGCGGGACGCGCTTGAGAAAGAAGTAACGCTGCTTGAAGACGGCATGAACGCCGTCACCAAGGCAATCTCCGTCATTGACAATCAGAAGGACGCGCTCTTGGCAACTGTAACCGAAATAAAGGTGGCGTTGGCCTCTTCAGGCATAAGCGAAGGCGCGATAAAAAGGCAGATATCCGAAAAGACCGCGTTTATGGAGGAATCTACCGTAAAGACCGCCGTTAAAAAGGCCGAGATGGAAGCCGGCCTCGATGAATCCGCCGCAAAGGCAATCGAGGCCGCGGAAAATAAGACCCGCGCCGAGGAACTGCTGCATCAAGTCGAGGCGATAAAGATAGACGAAATCAAGTTGTCGGAGACGCTCGCCCTCATATCAACGGATATGGCCGGAATGGAAAACTCCGCGAAGGAACTCAAGGCACGACACTCGGAGATGCAGGAATTGAAGGGCGAGCTTTCCATCGAGCTTAAAGAAAACGAACTCAGCATCGCAAACCTGAAAGACAGGATTACCGAAAAATACGGCCGCGACATCGCGCAATACAGCGCGGAGGCGGATGGCGCAGGGCAAGAAGTCCGGTTTGCCGAAGGCGCGGAACATCACAACGTCGAGCTTGACATTGAAACCGTCGAGTCTCAGACAAGGGAGCTGCGCGAAAAGATTATCGCCCTCGGCGAGGTGAGCCTCTCGGCTCTCGAAGAGTACAACGACCTCGACAAGAGACATCAGTTCCTCGTTGACCAGCAGACCGACCTTAATAAATCCGTCGAGAGCCTCATGAACGCCATCACGAGGATAAACAGGACTTCCCGCGAAAAATTCATGATTGCATTCGATGAGATAAACGCCAAGTTCAAGGATACGTTCCCGCGCTTTTTCAGGGGCGGTAAGGCCGAGGTGAGGCTCGCCGAGGAAGTTGACGTGCTCGATGCGGGCATAGAAATTGTCGCGCAGCCTCCGGGCAAAAAACTCCAGAACATAACGCTTCTGTCGGGCGGAGAAAAGGCCTTGACCGCAACCGCCCTCATATTCGCCATCTTCCTCACGAAACCGTCCCCGTTTTGCATCCTCGACGAGGTGGACGCCCCGCTTGACGACGCCAACATAGACAGGTTCAACATGTTCGTGAAAGACATGTCGCAGCTCAGCCAATTCATCCTCATAACCCACAACAAAAAGACGATGGAGATGACCGACTCGCTCTACGGCGTTACGATGGAAGAGCCGGGCGTCTCGAAGATGCTGAGCGTAAGTTTTTAACCCTTCAAACCTAAGCCGCCGATGTGGTAATATTAACCGGGCGGCTGTCGTTTTGTCTTGTATCCGCCCATGGCAAATATGCCCTTTACCTCGATATTAAAAAACCTTGCCGAAAGGTCCGGCGCAACCGGCGCGGTGATGCTCGACTGGGAGGGCGAGATAGTGGCCTCCTACGCGGGCGTGGAGAGGTTGGAGCTTGACCTCATCGGCGCGCATCACGGGATAATCCTCGACATCATAAAAGACGCGGTCAACAAAGAAAAAGACTCCGGCGGCGTAAAGACGGTCTTCATCACGACGGATGCAAACCGGCTGGCCATAACGTCTCTCAAGGAAGGCTATTACATCGTCCTTACGATACCCAAGACCGGCCTCGGCGTCCGCGCCGTATATGAATCCAATAAGGCGGTGGCGCGGATAGAAGAGGAGATGGGGTAAAAAACGCCCGGCGCCTTTCGCCATAACCGTTGTATTCGTTCTCGTTACCAAGCAGAGCTTGGTAACGCAATTATCGGGAAGCTATGGCTTCCCGCGCAAATCCGTTCCCAAACTCAGCTTGGGAACGAGGAAAAATCAATGTAAGCTCTTTTACTGGAGGAGTCATGGTCAAAGTCGCCGGTTCAATAACGAAGTGCAACACTTGAGAGGGGAGAAGGAGAATCCGTTTTTTTCTCTATGGATGCGGAGTTATTGCAATAACCGTTATCTGTTTTTGACCGGAACCGTAGTACCAAAAGATTCGGTATGCCGCTGATGTGGATTGTTCAGCATAAGCTTCAAAAACCTTTTCCCCCTTTCGGGCCTTTAAGAGTTGTAAACTCGTGAGTTTGCAAACTTGGGTGTCTTGGATTTGTAGAAAGATAGCTGAGGGTTTTCTTGACCGCTTTATATCTTTTAGAAAGTCCTTTGTCGGCCTTAATCCTGTTTAACTGCTCTTTGGCTTCATCAGTGAGATAGATATCAAACAATGAAGATTCTCCTACAGTTTGTCAATGTTGAACTTTGATACCTTGCCTTTGGCGGCATCTTTAAGCCCTCTGCGGACGCTCTCAAGGGCTTCATTGTTTTTATAAAGCCAGATCTCTGAGGCGGGGATAATATCTATCAATGCCTTTAGCCGGATGAAATCCTCAATCTCAATAACCGCAGCCACCTTATGACCCTTAGTATCGGTTATATATTGCTTAACTTTGATTCGGTTTTCCTTACGTTTCATCGCCGTGGCCATACCTTCCCTCCCTTTTGTTCTTTATCGTTCCCACGCTCCTGCGTGGGAACGCCATTATATCAAGTTGCCGCATTTTGTAAAATTTTTTTTGGGAAAAATAAACTGAATAAATTCATAGCACATCCTCGTTACCAAGCTCTTCCGAGCGGAGTGAAGCCCTTAGCCCTGAGCGGCGCTGCAAGCATAATGTCAGCGCACAAGCGGCGAACGGGGAAGAATCTTTAACGCAATTATCGGGAAGCTATGGCTTCCCGCGCATAATCCCCCCTAACGGCCGTGACCGTTGACCGTAAAGGGATCGTTTTTTACACGGTCACGGTTCACGGTCACGGCCGCTAAATCAAAACTCCATCACTGTCTCGAACGCTTTTTTTATGCGTTCGATTGACGGCTTGTAATCGTCCTCGAGCCTTGCCATAGGCACTACCGCCTCAGGCCCGGCCACGCGCATTATCGGGGCGCTTAAATATCCAAAACACTCCTCGGCAACGAAGGCCGAAATCTCCGCTCCCAAGCCGCCCATGCGGGTTGCCTCATGCACAATCACGAGTCTGCCGGTTTTTTTGACGGAATTCATTATGGTCTCTTCGTCATAAGGTTTTAACGTGAGGAGATCTATTATCTCGCAGTCAAACCCTACGGCGGCCTCGGCCACCGTCTCGACCATCGCGCCCCACGCGACTACCGTGATGTCTTTGCCTTCTTGGCGCACCTCGGCATGGCCGAGCGGGAGCGTGTATTCGGCATCCGGGACTTCCGTCTTGATTGCTCGATAGAGCCTCGAGGGTTCAAGAAAGATAACCGGGTCGGGGTCCCGAATGGCGGATTTTAAAAGCCCCTTTGCGTTATACGGGGATGACGGCGCAACGACCTTTATTCCGGGCATGTGGCAGAAAAACGCCTCCGACGATTCCGAGTGCAGCTCCGGCGCTTTTATGCCGATGCCGTACGGAGTCCTTATCACGATAGGGCATGTAAATCTTCCCCTGGTCCGCGAGCGTATCCTCGCGGCGTGCGAAAAGACCTGCTCAAAGGCCGCGTATATGAAGCCCATGAATTGTATCTCCGCGACCGGTTTAAGGCCGTAAGCGGCCATGCCTATCGCCGCGCCGACTATGCCAAGCTCCGCAAGCGGGGTGTCCATCACCCTATCGGAGCCGAATTTGTCAAATAGTCCCTCGGTTATCCGAAAAACCCCTCCGTCAGCGCCAACGTCTTCGCCGAGTATGACAACGCCCTTGTCGCGGGCCATCTCCTCGGACAGGGCGGCGTTTATCGCCTGCACCATGTTTTTCTTTCCCACTCGAACTCCTCTAAATCTTTCAGCTTTGTTTACTTTCCCATCCGTGCTCCTTCAACTCATTAACCTGTCTTGGGGAGAGGTCTTTGGATGTATGTCTCACCATATCGGAGGGCACGGGCTTGGGGAACGCCTCGGCCTCGCCAACCGCCTTGTGGACCGCGGCCTCGCATCTATTGGCGACGCCGTCTTCATAGTCTTTCGTAAGGATGCCCTTTTTTTCCATGAAGGATTTGAGTCTAATGAGCGGCTCTTTTTTCTTCCACTCCTCGACCTCTTCCTTTGCCCTGTAGCGCGACGCGTCGTCGGACGTAGTATGGTCGTCGAGCCTGTATGTGAAACATTCGATGAGGGTGGCCCCATTGCCGTTTTTCGCCTTGGTAACCGCGTCGAGCGTCGCCTTGTAAACGGCTATAACGTCGTTGCCGTCCACCTGTATGCCCTCAAAGCCGTACGCGGCCGCCCTCTGCGCGATGGTTTTGCCTGCGCTCTGGCGCGAGCGCGGCACCGATATAGCCCACTGGTTGTTCTGGCAAAGAAAGACCACCGGCGCATTGAAGACCCCCGCGAAGTTCATCCCCTCGTGAAAATCACCGCGTGAAGACCCGCCGTCGCCGAAATAAACGCCTACGGCCTTTTTATCGCCCTTGTATTTCATGGCCATGCCCACGCCCGCCCCCTGCGTTATCTGCGAACCGACTGGCACGCACATCGGAAATATATTCAGATTTTCAGGGCACTTCATCCCGCGCTCGTCTCCCATCCAGTAGCGATACAACATCCATAAGGGATACCCCTTTGCGATAAAAACTCCGGACTCCCTGAATGACGGTATGAGCCAGTCCGCGTCATCAAAAGCAAGGGCGCTGCCAATTTGCGAGGCCTCCTGACCGAGGATGGACGCATACGTGCCAATGCGTCCCTCCCTCTGGAGCGCAAGGGCCGTGCGGTTGAACGCGCGGGCGAGAATCATGGCCTCGTATATCTTTTTGTAATCCGCGTCATTGAGGGGAGGAAGAAGGGCTGAGTCCGCCACTCCGTTTTCGGCGATTATCCGGAGGAATTTTACGTCAAAGCTCTCGATGGTCTTGAGGGGCATAAATTTGAGTTTACACGCAAAGACCCGCGCCGTCAAGTTCAGCCGAGACATGACGCCTCGCCTATCAGGACTTTGTTGACAAGCCCCGACCGTTATTATATTCTCGACTGTAGCATGGACATATCAAAGATAAAATTCGGCGTTGACGGCCTTATTCCCGCGATAGCGCAGGACGCTGAAACGCTTGAAGTTCTAATGCTCGCGTACATGAACGCGGAGGCGCTTACAAAAACCCTTTCAACCGGCAAGGCGCACTTTTTCAGCCGGTCTCGCAAAAAACTATGGTTAAAGGGCGAGACCTCCGGGAATTTCCTCGACGTGAAATCCGTCTATTACGACTGCGACGCCGACGCCTTGCTTCTTTTGACCGCCCCATACGGCCCGGCCTGCCACACGGGAGAGAAGAGTTGTTTTTACTCCCTCTTATCAGGCGAGAAAAAAACGGGAAGCCCGGGGCCTTTGATACTCAGGGAATTATCAGGCGTCATAGAATCGAGAAAAACCGCCTCAAGCGAAAGGTCTTATGTCGCGTCGCTTTTTTCCAAAGGTCTGCCCAAAATCCTCGATAAGATTCAGGAAGAGTCGGGCGAGCTTATCGAGGCCGGACGGGAAAAGACCGGCAAGGACGTAATCCACGAGACCGTTGACCTCTGGTTTCACACCATGGTGCTTTTGTCGCAGCGCGGCATAAAAATCGTCGAGGTGTGGAAGGAATTTGGGAGAAGGTTCGGCGCGTCGGGGATTGACGAAAAAAATCTTAGAGGCAAGGACGGCTAAACCGAGGCCGTAAAACCCTCGCGGAGTTTACACTGAAGCACATTCGCAACGCTTCAGTGTAAACTCCGCCAATGTGCCCAAAAGGGAGGCTCAAATGGAATGTATCTTCTGCTCCATCGCGTCGAAGAAGATGAAGTCCACGGTCGTGCATGAGACCGAGCGCTTCATAGTCATCAGCGACATAAGCCCTCAGGCCCCCAATCACCTGCTCGTGCTGCCCAAGGAGCACTTCGAGACCGTCCTCGAGTGCAAGGACAGGGACCTCTTGGGGGAGATGCTTGAGGTCGCCGCCGCTGCCGCCAAAAAAATAGGCGTGGCGGAGCGCGGTTTCCGGATTATCATAAACACTAACGACGAGGGCGGGCAGACCGTATTCCATTTGCATCTGCACCTGCTGGCCGGCAGACCCCTGCACGGCAAGATGGGTTAGCAGCTTGCCCAGCGCCGCTTTTCATCACGAAGATGCGTCTGTAGTTGACAAGTTTCGCGCAGAAAAGTGGCGCTGGGCTTGACTTCGACGCCGTGTTGTCCCTATACTATAACCAACGACAAGTCTCACGCGGAGGTAACAACATGGCTGAAAATCTGCTTGGCCCGACGTGCCAAAGTTGCGGCATCCCCCTTATGAGGGCGGACGACTTCGGCAGGGAGGCCAACTTCGTCATAAAGGTGGATTACTGCAGGTACTGTTACGACAAGGGAAAGTTCCACGAGCCTGACATCACCTTTGACCAGATGGTCGAGAAGGTGGCAAAGTTCATGATGTCAAGAAGGGAGATGCCCATTGACAACGCCAAGGCTCAGGCAAAGGCTCTTTTAAGTCAGCTCAAGAGGTGGCAAGGGCAACGGTAGGTTTTGATACCGGTTGGCGACAGCCGGGTTAGCTTTATTACTGCTACCATTAGCATCCTGCTCTCATAAAAGGCGTTATTCTGCGCTACGACGTGAGGGAGACAATATCCCGGCTCGGCGCCTTCGGGATGCTCATTTCGACACAGAATATATTCCACTGCCATAAATACACCTTCGAACACCCTAAAAACCCCTTTAAAATCAGCTAATTACAATGTTTATCGGAATAGTATCAAGGGCTTGACATTATTTAGCTCTACCGATATAATAGCATCAAGGTCGTGATACTATTTTGTTATGAAGAAAATTACCAGAGACGAGATAGCCCGCAGGATACGGTATGAAAATCCTTGGTGGGACGAGCAAAGAGCCATTGACGGTTATTTCCGAAAGATGGTCCCGAGGGCGTATCTTGACGCCTTTCACAAGCTCGTAACCCAAAAGGACGTCAACCGCGCAGTCGTCCTCATGGGGCCGCGCAGGGTCGGCAAGACCGTCCTCATCCACCACTTCATACAGAGGCTGATAGACGGCGGCGTTGACCCGCGCCGCATCTGTTATGTATCCATCGAGGCGCCGGTCTATACCGGCTGCTCCCTTGAGGAGATAACAGGGTATTACCGCGAAATCTTCAGCTTCGACAACCTCAAAGACTGCTACATCTTCTTTGACGAGATACAGTATCTCAAGGACTGGGAGAAACACCTGAAGAGACTTGTTGACGACCACCGAGACGCAACGTTTGTCGCCTCCGGTTCTGCTGCAGCCGCGCTAAAACGCAAAAGCATGGAATCCGGGGCAGGGAGGTTTACGGACATATACCTGCCGCCGCTTACCTTCCATGAGTTCATACGTCTACGCGGTAAAGAAACACTTATGGACTTGGATGGTAACAAGGCAAAGGACTTGGCCGGCTTGAACGACGAGTTCATCAATTATATAAACTTCGGCGGATACCCTGAGGCCATTTTTTCAGAGGCCATTCAATCAGACCCGGGCAGATACATAAGGAGCGACGTTATTGACAAGGTCTTACTGAGGGACCTGCCGAGCATCTACGGGATTGCGGATATTCAGGAACTTAATAAGCTCTTCATGACCATCGCCTATAACACCGGCAACGAGGTCTCGCTCGACGCGCTCTCGCAAAGCGCGGGCGTCGCCAAGAACACGATTAAAAAATACCTTGAATACCTCGAGGCCGCTTTTCTTGTAAAGATTATTCACAGGGTTGACCAATCCGGCAAGCGGTTTTTGAAGGCGAACTTCTTCAAGGTCTACCTTACGAATCCGTCTATTCGATGCGCCCTTTTCGGCCCGGTCTCAACAGACCATGAGGCAATGGGCAACATGGTAGAGACCGCGATTGTGAGCCAATTGTTCAGTTTTGACAATATCTATTACGCGAGATGGAAAGGCGGGGAAGTTGACGTTGTCTTTCTTAAAGATAGTCAGGTTTCGTCATGTCATGAAATAAAATGGTCAAATCGGTTCTTCGATCAGCCCGGAGAACTCCAAAACCTTATTAAATTTGCTAAGAGGCACGGCCTCGAAAACACATATGCGACGACCATTGACAAGTCTGGAAAGCGCGTTGTGGACAATGTGTTTATATCCTTCATGCCCGCAAGCATAATGTCTTATCGCTTGAGTAAAGCGGCCGCAGAACTGCATACCATGTTCGACCTCAAATTACATCTGTAATACCCCCCTCATATCTCCACCAACTTCAAGGCGTTTTCCATGGCCTTTTCCCAGTCCCTGCCCTGTCTTTTTATTGAGGTTTCGATTTCTTGCATAGATTGCCGTTGTGATTATTGCTTTAACACCCCTCTTTCCTAAAGAGGGGCTGGGGAGATTCTGCCGTCTTTTTCAAATGACACTCGGCGTAATCAGCAAACGTATCCCCTCTATTATCTGATTAACCCGGCCTTGAGACAGCGAGCCTATCTTTTCAATAAGGTCTCCTTTGTCTACCGTCACGACCTGCGACACGTTAACCGCGCTTTCTTTCTTAAGGCCGCCTTCGCCTTTGTGCAGGGAGACGTTACCGGGCGCGTTGCCCCTTTTTAAATTCGACGTCAGGGCGCATACGATTACCGTATTTATCCTGCTCTCATTAAAGACGTTATTTTGCACTACGACGTGAGGATGACGATATCCCGGCTCGGAGCCTTTCGGAGCGCCCAACTCGACCCAGAATATATCCCCCTGCCTGATATTCAATAACGCTCCTTAAGATTAGAACGGTAGCGCTTCTTGGCGGAGGCCCTCACCCTTGCCTCTTCCGCGGTTTCCGCTTCGGAATAAGCCTCGTTGACGGCCTCTAAGAGCCTTTGCGATTTTATCTTTTCCAAAAAATCCTTTACGGCCATGCTGAAGACCGCGCTCCTTGAACAATGGCGCTTTTTTGCGAAGGTCTCAACCTCGTTGAACATCTCGTCTTTAACGGATATCGCTATCTTCATACTTTAAGTATCACATAAAGTCATACTTTTGTCAATATCGGCCATGCCCCCCTCACATCTCCACCAACTTCAATGCGTTCTCCATGTCCTTTTCCCAGTCCCTGCCCTGCCTCTTCATGGTCTTGAGGCTTTTTCTCAGGTGCACGGCGGAATTCAAGGCGTGCCTGCCTGTCGGGTCTTTTTTGAGGCATTGGGCCTTGTTCGGGTGATTTAAAAACTCAATCGCGGCGTCAAGGGAACGTTGGAAGTATCTTTCCTTATCTTCCCTGTGCAAAGACCACTTGGAATTAGCTGAAAGTATGTGGAGCATCCTGTGCCAGCGCTCGAATCTATGCAGTGAGAGTATGCCGGAAAATATCATTTTATTCGTCCTGAAAGAGAGCGGGGCATCCTCTATGACCGAGCCGAGGAGCCTGTCGTTATCGTCGTGGATCTCCTTGACTATCTTTTTCGGGAGCAGCCAAACCCTCTTGTCCGCAAGCGCGTCGAACCTCATCTCCCAGTATATGTGCCTTAATGTGCGGGCGGAAAAGGTCCGTATCATCCTGTCGGGTATGAAGTGGTTGTGCGCGACGGTGTCCGCGGCAAGGTGGCTCAGGTACCCGTAGGCGAAGGCCCTTTGTGAATCGCTCCCGGCTTTTTTCAGGAGCTTAAAACCCATCTTCCAGTTATGGCAATGTTTGAGTTCCTCGACCAGATTCTTTCCGACGACGATATCCGCGCTGATGTTCCCGTAGAGGAAATCATAAGGGAAGCGCTCGATAAGGAGTTTTGCGGGGACTGAAATCAGGGATATGTTATGGAGAAGGGTATTGCCTATCTCAAGGTGTGTCGCCGGCCCCCACGCGAGGGCGTCGGGCGGGAAGACTAATATGATAAAAACGCTCAAGGCAACGATGGCCAACATACCCTTATTATGCTATATTATGTCCGAATTGTTGTAAAGGAGAAATGCGTGGCAGCCGTTGAAGAATATATAAAGACGGTAAACGCCCTCATTGACAGGTTTGAATTTCTGCGGGCCTCAGGGGTATATTTCATCGCGCCGCCGCCGAGCGCATTGCAAACCTCCGGTAATCCGGCAGCTGGTCTTGCAATCTTATGTGATGAAGACGTCGCGCGAGACGGCGCAACGGGCAAACTCCTTGTCGGCATATTGAACGCCATGAAGTTCGGCATGGAAGATGTCTTTATCATAAGCGGCGTTAAGTCCGCATTATCGGACAAAGGGGGCAGTACCCTCTTGAATGAACTTGCGAAATTGACGCCCAAGGCCATCGTGGCTTTCGGCAAAGCCTCGGCTAACGCCCTTGCAGGTCTTGCCCCGTCAGAGGCCGCGCCCTTTTCGGATTGGAAGCGCATAAAAGTCCTTCAAGCGCCATGCCTCAAAGATATGCCGGAAAATAAAGACCTTAAACGCAAGACATGGCGCGACCTTCAGGCCGTGATGAAGGAGTTGGGCAAAGCGCCGGGCTGACGACACGGAAAAACCCCGCGATTATATTTACCCGCGCGCGCTTTTCTATCCTCTGTGAAATTGCAATACGCATTTTTACCTGATAGAATCGGAGATATGAAGAAATCAGTTTTATTCCTTTTAACCCTTGCCGCGCCGGTCTTTTTCTCGCTCGCCTCCGCGTCTTTCGCAAAAGAGATTCACTACGTCAAGACCGAAGGCATCGTGAACCCGGTGATGGCCGAGTTCCTCGTAAAGGCCGTCAAGGACGCCGAGGAGTCAAAGGCCGAGGCCCTTATAATCCAGCTCGACACCCCCGGCGGGCTTGACCTCTCCATGAGGGACATCGTAAAGGCCATCCTCTCATCCAACGTTCCGGTCGTCGTCTACGTGGCCCCGGCTGGTTCGCGCGCCGCGTCAGCAGGGGTGTTTATCGCTTATGCCGCAAACGTCGCGGCAATGGCGCCCGGCACTAATATCGGCTCAGCCCACCCGGTAACTCTCGGCGGGGGCGGAGAAAAGCCGGATGCGACAATGATGAAAAAAGTCGAGAACGACGCGGCTGCCTACATCAAGGGCATCGCGTTAAAGAGGGGCAGGAACGCCGAGTGGGCTGAAAAGGCCGTGCGGGAGAGCGTGAACATAACGGCCGAAGATGCGCTCAAACTCGGGGTCATAAACTTTGTGGCCGAAAACAGGGAAGCGCTTTTATTGAAACTCGACGGCATGAAGACCGAGACCGTAAGCGGGCCGCGATTGATAGCCGCAAAGGGCGCGGTGATTGTAGAATCAGAGATGAACTGGCGCTCCCGCGTCTTGAGCGCCGTCACAAACCCCAACGTCGCCTACATCCTCCTGATGATAGGTCTCATCGGTTTGTACTTCGAGCTTTCAAACCCCGGGGCAGTGCTCCCCGGGGTCATAGGCGCGGTCTGTCTCGTGCTCGCCTTTTATTCGCTGCAAACGCTCTCAGTCAATTACGCCGGGCTTTTGCTCATCGCCCTTGCCGTGATATTTTTTATACTGGAGCTAAAGGTCGTGAGCTACGGGCTTTTGACCGTTGCAGGCATAATCTCGCTCATACTTGGCTCACTCATGCTCTTTGATTCCCCTGAGCCTTTTATGAGGGTCTCCGTCTGGGTGGTGATGCCTACGGTCGCATTCATGACAATATTTATTATCGGCACGATGTACTACGCCTTACGGATACACAAGAAAAAACCGATAAGCGGCGTTGAGGGCATCATAAAAAGCACGGGGGTCGTCTCAGACGACTTTGTGGATGGCACGGGTAAGATTTTCATGGAAGGCGAATACTGGGACGCGGTGAGCGCCGAGCCTTTGAAAAAAGGGGACCGCGCGAGGGTGCTTGAAGTCAAGGGGCTTGTCGCAAAGGTCGAGAAGGAAAAATCGTCTTTTTAAGGAGGAGTGCGATGGTGGCTTTTTTTGGAACAGGGACGATAGTCGTCATTATAATTGCGCTGATGATACTCTGGAGCGCGGTGAAGATACTGCCGGAGTATGAAAGGGGAGTCGTCTTTTTCCTCGGCAGGTATCAGGCCGTAAAGGGGCCGGGGCTCGTGCTGATACTCCCCGCCGTTCAGCGCATGGTGCGCGTGAGCCTCCGGACGGTCACCATGGACGTGCCGCCGCAGGACGTAATAACAAGGGACAACGTCTCGGTAAAGGTCAACGCGGTGGTGTATTTCAGGGTAATGGCCGCGGAAAGAGCGATAATATCGGTTGAAAACTACCTCTACGCCACGTCCCAGCTCGCGCAGACCACCTTGAGGAGCGTGTGCGGGCAGGGGGATCTCGACGAGCTTTTGACGGAGCGCGACAAGATCAACAAGGTCATCCAGACCATATTGGATAAGCAGACCGACCCCTGGGGCATAAAGGTGTCTCTTGTGGAGGTGAAGGGCATAGATCTGCCCGACGAGATGAAGCGCGCAATGGCCAAACAGGCCGAGGCCGAGAGGGAAAAGAGGGCCAAGATAATCCACGCCGAGGGAGAGATGCAGGCCTCGCAGAAAATCCTCGAGGCATCCGACATACTCTCGAAAAACCCCCTGTCCCTGCAGCTACGCTACCTCCAGACGCTGACCGAGATATCGGCCGAGAAGAACTCCACTATCATCTTCCCGATACCCATCGAGCTTATAAAACCGTTTCTGAAGGCGTTTGAAAGACCCTGACCTCGCGCCATGTCAAGGGGACGGGATGGCGACAAACGGTGATGGGGCAATTAAAGGCGTTTGAAAAACCCTGACGCCCGGCCCTTCCCGGCAAAAACCCCTCTTGCGAAAGCAAGGGGGTTTTTGTTTTAAAAACCCGAAGCGGCAAACTGCTTCGAGTTTTACAAGTAAGGAATCTTTACGATTGCCGTTCGCTCGCTATGCTTGTTGACCTCACGGGGCGGACGGAGTTATATTAAGGAAGCTCTGAATAATTTACTTTCTTTCTGTCATCCTGAGCGAAGCGAAGGATCTGCTTTTGCTTCGCACCTCAACGGCAACGAAACAAGCGGATTCTTCGCTCCGCTCTGTTAGACTTAATACGTCTGGCGGAGTATGTTAAACGTTGTGCCGAGTAAGGGTTGAACAAGTCTATGCTTGCTCAAGGCTTTTAAGCCTATATTCTGAAAGAGACCCAACCCTTACAGTGAAT
>JACRCC010000038.1 GCA_016234405.1 Deltaproteobacteria bacterium
CTCGTCCACGACCTCCGCGTCAACCACGTTGCCCTTGTCGCCGCCCGGCGCCCCGGCGCCCTCCGGCGGTGCTCCGGAAGCCGCTGCCGCGCCCTTGTACATGGCCTCGGCGAGTTTATGGGAAGCCGCGGTAATCTTGGCAAGGGCGTCCTTGAGCGGGGGCAGCTCGTTCTGCTCTAACGCCTTTTTGCCTTCTGCCGCGGCATCTTCAACGGCCTTTGCGTCCGCGTCCGGCACCTTGGCGCGGTTTTCGCTGAGGAGTTTTTCGGTCGAATATATCAGGCCGTCGAGCTGGTTTCTCGTCTCGATGACCTCTTTTTTCTTTTTGTCGTCCTCGGCGTTTCGCTCGGCGTCTTTGACCATCTTGTCAACTTCGTCTTTGGCAAGCCCGCTCGAGGCCGTTATCACGATTTTCTGCTCCTTGTTCGTCGCCGTGTCTTTGGCCGAGACGTTCAAGATGCCGTTTGCGTCAATGTCGAAGGAAACTTCTATCTGGGGGATGCCGCGCGGGGCCGCGGGTATGCCCGCGAGGTGGAATTTGCCGAGCGTCCTGTTGTCCCGCGCCATTGGCCGCTCGCCCTGCAATACGTGTATCTCCACCTGAGTCTGGGAGTCCGCGGCAGTGGTGAAGATTTCCTTTTTCTTGGTCGGGATGGTCGTATTCCTGTTGATGAGGGTCGTCATTACACCGCCGAGAGTCTCAAGGCCGAGCGACAAGGGCGTTACGTCGAGGAGCACCACGTCTTTAACGTCGCCGGAGAGCACCGCGGCCTGTATGGCCGCGCCCACGGCCACGACCTCGTCCGGGTTCACGCCCTTGTGCGGCTCTTTGCCGAAGAAGTTTTTTACGAACTGCTGTATGGCGGGCATCCTTGTCATGCCGCCCACGAGCACGACCTCATGTATGTCCGAGGCCTTTAAGCCCGCGTCCTTTAACGCCTGCTCGCAGGGCTTGTGGCTCCTCTCCACGAGGTCTCCCACGAGCTGCTCGAATTTCGACTTCGACAGCCTCATCACGAGATGCTTTGGCCCGGCGGAGTCGGCCGTGATGAACGGCAGGTTTATCTCGGTCTCCATGACCGACGAGAGTTCGATCTTGGCCTTTTCCGCCGATTCCCTGAGCCTCTGGAGGGCCATCTTGTCCTTTGAGAGGTCTATCCCTTGGTCTTTTTTGAATTCCGCAACGAGCCACTCGATTATCCTCTGGTCGAAGTTGTCGCCTCCGAGGTGCGTGTCTCCGTTAGTCGATTTGACCTCGAATACCCCGTCGCCGACCTCGAGGACCGATATGTCGAAGGTGCCTCCGCCGAAGTCGTATACCGCGATGACCTCCTCTTTTTTCTTGTCGAGGCCGTAGGCGAGCGACGAGGCCGTAGGCTCGTTGATAATCCTTTTAACGTCAAGACCCGCGATGCGGCCCGCCTCCTTGGTGGCTTGTCTTTGGGAGTCGTTGAAGTACGCGGGCACGGTGATGACCGCCTCGGTTACAGGCTCGCCTAAATACGCCTCGGCCGACCTTTTTAATTTTTGCAAAATGAGGGCTGAGATCTCCGGCGGGAGATAGTTTTTGCCCATGTTGTCCGAGTGCACGGCGGCCCTGCCGGACGAGTCGCGGATGACCTTGTAGGGCACCATCTTCATCTCTTCGTTTACCTCGTCATATGTCCTGCCCATGAACCGTTTGATGGAGAAGACCGTGTTTTCCGGGTTTGTGACGGCCTGCCTTTTGGCGACCTGGCCGATGAGTATCTCTTTGTCTTTGGTGTAGGCCACGACCGACGGGGTAATCCTGCTGCCCTCTTCGTTTACTATCACCTTAGGCTCTCCGGCCTCCATTATGGCTACGACCGAGTTAGTCGTGCCCAGATCTATGCCGATTATCTTGCCCATAATGTCTTTTCCTCCAATCGTTTTCGATAGATACAGTCAAGGATAATATAGGGTTGGGGGATGGGGTTGTCAAGGCCGCGACAGGGGGGCATCAAAAAAACTTGCTTCCGCGCGTCATAGGTTGTAAAATTATAACGATGGTAAACTGGGCTTTGTCCCCCCGCCCCATTAACGCCGCAAGGCATGGCAGACATGAGGACGACGCAGGTCTTACCGCCCTGCTTGAGAAGATTCACCGCGAGGCCGGGTGGGACTTCACGGGGTACAAAAAATCGGGGATTGCAAGGTGCGTCGGCAGGCGGGTCGTTGCCAGCAGGGCATCTTCATACGGCGAATACTCCCGCGTCCTCGATGGAGACCCCGATGAATGGGGCAGGCTGTTTTCAAGCCTTACCATAAACGTAAGCGAGTTTTTCAGGGACACGGAGGTCTTCGATTACCTAAGACGCGCCATCCCGCGATTCTCCGGCTCTCACGAGAGGTTCAAGATTTGGAGCTGCGGGTGCGCCGGAGGGGAAGAGGCATATTCCATGTCCATGCTCCTTGAGGAAACCCTAACGGGATCCGCGTTGAAACATACGTCAATATACGCTACTGACATTGACACGGAGGCGCTCGACGCCGGACGGACAGGGGAGTACAGGGAAGATTCCCTGAAGAACGTTACGCCGGAAATGTTGGATAAATACTTCATATTGGCCAGCAACGTTTTTTACAAGGTAAATCACTCCATAATGAGCCGCGTCAAGTTCGGGTTCCTCGACATAGTGAAGGGGCATCAGATTTCCCACGTGAAGATACTCCTGTGCAGGAACCTATTCATATACTTCGGCAAGGCGCTGCAGGAGGCGGTCTTCAAAAAATTGAACTTTGCGCTCCGTCCAGGCGGGCTTTTGGCGCTCGGAAGGGCCGAGGTCGTGCCGGCGCCTTACGCGCACCTTTATGCGCGGGTGGACCCGGGCATGAGCGTATACAGAAAAAGGGAATAATTCCGGTTTCAACGATAAGAGCGACATGAACCGCGCATTCTTAAAAAAATTCGACAACCGCTCCATGGGCTTCAAGTTCACGGCGGTCTTTCTCGCCGTGATACTCATCCCCATGGCGCTCATGGCCTACGTCTCTTACCGCGTAATTGACGCAAGGTTGATGAAGGAATCCCACGACAAGATAGACGGCGGGATAAAGGCCGCATGGACGGAGTACTTCGTGCGCGGAGACCAGATGCGCTACGGCATGCTCCAAGCCGCGGCAATGGAGGAGATAAAGGCCGCGGTGGCGAGACGCGACAAGGCGTATCTGAAGGCGATGATGCTCAGGTGGAAGCAGATGCGCCCGTACGTGGACGTCTGGACGGTCGTTGACGGAAGCGGCAGGGTCATCGCCCGCTTGAACGGCGAGAGCGCGGGGGACGCCGTCGAGATAAACGGCGTCGTCAAGGCCGCGCTCACCCTCGGAGAGCCGTTCGTCTCCTCGGAGCTTCTCGACCGCGACATGCTCAAATTCGAGGGCAACGAATTGAACGAAAGGACCTTCGTCCTCGACGCCGTTGCGAAGGATAACGGCAAATATCCCGATGGAGTCCGCGGGGCCGCCGCCGCGCACGCGCCCGGCGCGGACGTGCTCGCGCTCGTGGTGGCTACGCCCGTGAAGGATAATAAGGGCCGTGCAATCGGGGCGATAATCACCGCGGACGTGATTAATAACGACGGCCACGTCCCGGAGACGGTCGCATACAAGATGCCGGGGCTGTTTACTTCCATATCCGTCAACGGGGTGAGGGTGGCGACCAACATGACGGACGTGAACGGAGCTGCGCTCAAAGGCACGCGCATAAGCGAGCAGATACTTGCCGGCATCCGCCGGGCGGGACTCGTTTTTACCGAGTGGGACCTCGACCAGACCTACCTTTCGGGCTTCAACCCCATAAAGGACGGCAAGGGGGCTATAATCGGCTCTATTGACGTGGGGATATCCAAGGAAAAGGTCTGGGCCATACAGAAGGAAAACCAGTTCGTCGTGGGCGTCGTAACGCTCGTGGGCGTGGCTATCTCGCTCGCGGCGGCTTATATCTCGACGTCAAGGATAACGTCCCCGATTAAGGGCCTCAAGGAAAAGCTCGACGCCTTCGCCTCCGGCGACATGTTCGCGCGGGCGGACGTAGACTCGGACGCGGTCACGAACGATGAAACAAAACTGCTCTCCAAGGCATTTAACTTTATGATGCAGGAGGTGAGCAAAAGAGAAGACGAGAAGACGGTCTACTTCGGCGAGATAGAGAGAAAGAACGTCGAGTTCGCGGCCCTCAACAAGGAACTCAAAAAGACTAACGAGGATTTGGAGATCGCTTACGAAGAGACCCAGAGCCAGACCGAGGAACTCCACTCCATAAACGAGGAATTGAAACTCCTGAACGAAGACCTCGACAGGAAAAACGCGGAATTGAAGCAGGCGAACCTCACGATAAAGCAGGAGGAAGACGACCTCAAAAAGGCGAAGGACAAGCTCCGGCTCATCTACGACAGCATACAGGACTTCATCCTGCTCGTCGGAAACGACAGGAGGATCTTGGAGGCCAACAGGCACTTCTTGAAGAGTTTTAAGACCAATGAGGCTATGGTCATCGGCAAGGAGATTTACAGCTTCTTCGGCGCGGAGGTCCCGCTGCGGAATTGCCCGGTCGTGAAGTCCATCACGATCTCCATGCCGGTTGAATTTGAACTCGGAGGCCCAGGGGGTAAATCCTACACCCTCCATTCCTTCCCCATGATAGACAGGTATGAAGAGCCTACTATGGCCGTCGTCTACATAAGAGACATAACGGAGCAGAGGCTCTTGGCGCAGCAACTCATCCAATCCGACAAGCTCTCGTCGCTCGGGGAGCTCGTCTCGGGCGTGGCCCACGAGCTCAACAACCCGCTCACGGGCATCATGTGTTTTTCGGAACTGCTCCTCGAGGAAGACGCGATAGACGCGGAGATAAAGGGTAAACTTGCGAAGATAAACGACGCCTCCCACAGGTGCAAGAAGATAATAGACAACCTGCTGACCTTCGCGCGCTGGAAAAAACCGGAGAAGAAGTACGAGGACGTAAATAAGATAATCCACGAGTGCGTCGAATTGCGGGACTATCAGTTGAAGGTTGACAACATAGAGGTCGTCCTCGCGCTCGACCCGGCCCTACCCCGCACCATGCTCGATGAAAACCAGATACATCAGGTATTCTTGAACCTGATCAACAACGCGCGCGACGCCGTAAAGGAAAAAGGGACGGGCAAGGGGCGGATAACGGTAACGAGCGGGGTGAAGGACGCAAAGATAATCGTCCGCTTCGAGGACACCGGCAAGGGCATGACAAAAGACGTGGCCTCGAGGATATTCGACCCGTTCTTCACCACAAAGGGCGTGGGTCACGGCACCGGGTTGGGACTCAGCATATCTTATGGGATAATACACGAGCACGGAGGGAGCATCTACGCGCAGACCGGAAGGGCAGAGGGCGGCGCGGTCTTTGTCATTGAACTTCCCGTCGTCGAAGAGACGAGCGTGGACGATGCCTCTCTTTCCGAGAGCCACGACCGCGCCTATGTCTTGGAGCCGCATAAGATACGGGGACTAAAGGCGCTCATATTGGACGACGAGCCAATCGTCCTCGAACTCTTGAACGACACCCTGACCCATTCCGGCTTCATAGTGGACAACTCCGGAAACGGCGAGGAGGCGTTGTCAAAGCTCAGGGCAAACGACTACGACGTGATAATAAGCGACATAAAGATGCCGGGCATGGACGGCAAGGGCTTTTATAAAGAGCTGAAAGGCTTCAAGCCCGAGGCGCTCAAAAGAATCATCTTCATAACCGGAGACGGGGTCAATAAGGACACGCAGAAGTTTTTGAAGGACACTGGCAATTTTTCGCTCAAAAAGCCGTTTACCCTCAATCAGTTGAACGAGGCCATAGCAAGGTTGCTTTTGTAGCGGAGATTAGCAATTATCGTTCCCACGCTCCGGCGTCCGGCAGCGGCTCAGCCCGCAGCTCAGACCTTTAGGTCTGATAACGTCAGGGCTAAAGCCCGCAGCTAGGCCCGTCGGGACGCCGGAGCGTCCCCGGATGCGTTCCCACGCCGGAGCGTGGGAACGATGTATTTGCTCATCTAAGCCCTGAGCTACGGAGTCGGATACAAGGAACCACAATGACACAACCCAACGTCACGTCGCTTCCCGTGCTGCTCGTTGACGACGAGCCGCAGATACTCAAAAGTTTCAGCATAATGCTCAAATCCTCCGGCATAAAAGACGTGCTTACGTGCGGGGACTCCAGGGAGGTTTTTGCCATCCTCGAAAGCCGCGAGATTGCGGCGGTAGTGATGGACCTTTCCATGCCGCACGTCCCCGGGGGCGAACTCTTGAGCCGCATCAGTCAGTCCTATCCGCACGTGCCCGTAATAATAATGACCGCAAGAAACGAGTTGGAAACGGCCGTGGGGTGCATGCAGACGGGCGCATTCGATTACCTCGTAAAGCCGGTGGAGATAAGCAGGTTCGAGGCGAGCGTAAAAAGGGCGCTTGAGGTCAGGGCGCTTAAAAGCGAGGTCTCTTCCCTCAAAAGATACCTCCTTGACGGCCGGCTCGATAACGAGGGGTCTTTTTCGGAGATAATCACCGTAAGCAAGGCCATGCGCGCGATATTCCAGTATCTCGAGGCGGTGGCCGAGACCTCGCAGCCCATACTCATAACAGGGGAGACCGGCGTCGGCAAGGAGCTTTTCGCAAGGGCCGCCCACAAGATAAGCGCCCGGCCGGGCGAGTTCGTGGCCGTAAACGTGGCGGGCCTCGACGACACCATGTTTTCGGACACGCTCTTCGGCCACAAAAAAGGGGCGTACACGGGCGCCGACGCCGTCAGAGACGGGCTTATTGCGCGGGCAACGGGCGGCACGCTCTTTCTTGACGAGATTGGAGACACGAGCGAGACCTCGCAGATTAAACTCCTGCGCCTCCTTCAGGAACAAAAATATTATCCGCTCGGCTCGGACGTAGCCAAAAACAGCGACGTGAGGGTCGTGGTGGCCACGAATCAAGACTTGTCCGGCCTCATATCGGGAGGGAAGTTCAGAAAAGACCTCTACTACCGTCTGAGGGCCCATCAGATACACATCCCGCCGTTGAGGGAGCGCCCCGAGGACATACCCGTGCTCCTAAACCACTTCATCGCAAGGGCCGCCGCAGCGATGAAAAAGAAAAAACCCTTTGCCCCGCCCGAGTTGGTGATGCTCCTCTCCCTGTATCATTTCCCCGGCAACGTCAGGGAACTTGAGGGCATGGTCGTTGACGCGGTCGCAAGGCACAAGTCCGGGATATTGTCCCTTGACAGCTTCAAAAACGTCATCGGGCGCGAGCGCGCCGCAGGTTTTTCTCACGCCGCGGGTGATTACGCCGTAGGCGAAGGACAAGCCCCGTATCCGTCTTACAGCCTCCCTAAAGGCGGTATCCCCCCTAATCCCGGGGCTAATGGCGCGCCAATACCCACCCTCAAAGAGGCCGAGGGGCAACTCGTCTCAAAGGCCATGCAGATGTCAAACAACAATCAGGGCATCGCGGCATCGCTCCTTGGCATCTCCAGACAGGCATTGAATAAGCGTCTTAATAAGACCGCCCCCCCTAAACCGTCAAAAAAACTATGAAATTTTTGTTGCATTGCCCTGTAACTTAAAAATCGGCTAACAGGCTGATTTTTAAGGCTTCTTTTACTTATTTTCCGTATCCTGCCCGTTTTGTCGCACCCATCCACTTACATCTCAAAAAACCCAATTCAGCGAACTTATTGTTTTTTAACACTATTTCAAAATACCATCAATTTGGCACGTTTAGTGCAACTATATTCATTATGGTTGCCAACGGCCAGAAAAAAGTGCTTGTAGTGGAAGACGACTCGGTCATAAGAGACCTCTTAATTGAAGTCCTCAACGCCGCGGGCTACGAGACGGATATGGCCGAGGACGGCGCAGCAGGGCTTGATAAGATCAAAAAACACGTCTACGACCTGATAATCTCCGACATATATATGCCGGTTCTCGGCGGCATCTCCATGTACATAAATGCGGTCTGGGAAAACGCCGGTCTGCGTGAGAGGTTCCTTTTCATCACGGGCAATACCTCCGACGACGCCAAGGCCATTATCACCCAGATGGACATAAAGTATTTGATGAAACCCTTTAAGATAGTGGATATCCTCGGCTGCGTCGAGTCCATCATCGAGCGCGCCGAACTCCTTGATAAATACAAAACAGGGAAGCGTCACAACGGCAAGAGGACGGACGCGAGGTTCAGTCTCCAGAAGGAGTGCGCCATATTCAATGACAACGGCGAAAATACGTCTGCCGCGCCGCGCGTCGTCAAGACCTCGGATCTCTCCCGCAACGGACTCAGGGTGGTTTACGAGGGTCCTCCCTTTGCGCCGCAAACCCCGCTCTCGGTCTTGATAAAGCTGAATTCGCTGAGTCTTAGGAGGGCCGCGAGGGTCGTTTGGTCGAACATCATAGACGAAGTCTATTCGGTCTCAGGGCTGACGTTAATGAAGGCCGTGCCGGTGCAGTCCCTGAGCGCCGCGTTTCATGCGCAGTAAAGACGCCGCCGGGTATCGGTAAAAGGAGGTTGAACAATGACGTTTAAGGAAAAGGAAAAAATGACGGGAGCCGGGGAATACGGCGCACACAAGGACTACTGCGCAAGCGATTGCGTCAAGGTTTACTTCAACGGCATCAAGAGGTTCGGTCTCATCGCCTTTGACGAGGAAAAACGCCTTGCAAGAAAGATTGCAAAGGGCGACCTCGAGGCGCGCAGGAAGATGATAGAATCCAACTTGAGGCTCGTGGTGAATATCGCAAAAAGGTATTTAAACAGGGGGTTGGCGCTTCAGGATTTAATCGAGGAGGGCAACATCGGGCTGATAAAGTCCGTCGAGAGGTTCAAGGCGGCGAAGGACTGCAAGTTCTCAACCTACGCCACGTACTGGATAAAACAGTCGGTCGAGAGGGCGATAGCGAACCAATCCGGCGTCGTGAGGCTCCCCATACACGTTTCCGCTGACATGTTTAAGATTACCCGCGCCACGCGGGAGCTCACCCTTACGCTCAAGAGGCCCCCGAACATGGCGGAGATTACCAAAAAGACCGGACTCTCCGGCAGATACGTAAAAAAACTCAGCGTCATCGGCAAAAAATGCTTTTCCCTCGAATCCGGCTTTCCGGAGGAGTCCGACACGCCTCTCCTTGAAAGGCTCGTGGACGAGAGGGTGGCTTCTCCAATGGACATAATAGATTCGCACAGAAGGGTTGATAGGGTCAGAGGTTGGCTCAATATGCTGGGCGAGGGTGAGCAGCGGATTCTGAAGATGAGGTTCGGGCTTGGCGCCGAGGAGCCGCAGACGCTCGAGGCCATAGGCAGGGAGTTCGGGGTTACAAGGGAGCGCGTTCGCCAGATAGAGGTCAATGCCCTCGACAAACTCAAAGGCATAATGTCGGAAACGGAGTTCAACTCGATGGATGCGGTTTGAAAAAAACCGTTACCGGTTATCGGTTGTCGGTAAAGGCAAAACAGTCATCCGTAACTGATAACCGGTAACGGTTTACCGATAACAGCCTTTGACGGGAGGTATCATCATGAACAGGTGGCTATGCGGGAGATGCGGACAATCGGTTTTCGGATGGTGGGCAAGCTGTCACAGGTGCCCGGAATGCGGCGGCAATTATACGGCAACGGCAACGGATTTGAAATACAAGGTTGGGTCAAGCCCAGTCGCAGCTCAGGGCTTAGATGAGCCATTCCTTTTCCACCTCCCCCTTTACGTGGAGACGGGTAACGGATGTAAAGACATGCCAAGGCATGTCTTTACGGGTGGGGGCAGCCCTGACATCTTATCAGACCTAAAGGTCTGAGCTACGGGCTTAAACATGTCCTCGCGTGTTTTAAGCGGGGAGCGGGGGTTTTGCGCTTGACCCAATCCAAAAACTATGGGTAAAATCGTAGGATGGGTGAAGCAAAGCGCACCCATCAAAACATTATCGTTCCCACGCTACGGCGTGGGAACGCAGTGTTGGGTCCGTTGCCAGCGTCGCCGCGAGGCGCGCGCTTGACCCAATCTACAACCCGATATTGCGGTTGACATGGGTTTTCTCATCGTGTAGATTTTACAGATGTCCCCGTGAAAACGGGGATTGGAAGCCGTATGAGACTCGTCACCGAGGAGATGCGCCTTGACGATGAAACCCCTCTCCTTCCCCCTCTCAACCAAGGTGTTTTTCGCGTTTGCCGTCATACTCCTGCCCATACTGCTTATCTTCTTTATTACTTACAGGGACAACAAGAGCCGTCTTGAGGAGATGTTGGCCCAAGACCTCCGTATGCACGCGCGGGACCGCGAGGAAGCGGTGCTGCTTTTTTTGGAACTTAACAAAAGAAGGATCGAGGATTTTTCGAGCGACGGTTTTATAAGGGATTACCTCGACGGGATAAAATTGAGAAGGGGAAAAAACGGCGCGGCCTTGAGCGAGTATCTCACGAGGCACAAGATGCCGCTTGACAAAAAGATGTCGCGCCTGAGCGTCATCGCCCTTAAAGGCCGCGTCGTTGCCTCGACCATGAAGGCTAAGGCCGGATTGGATGAGTCAAAAGAGGAGTTTTACGTAAAGACCAAGAACACCGGCGCGGTTTCGGTAAGCGAATTTGAGAACGCCGGAGTCCACGAGCTTGTCTTTTCCGCGCCGCTCAAAAGCAGGCGCACGGGCAGCGCGACCGGCGTGATAGCGGCCTTCGTGCCCCTTGCGGAGTTGAACGGGGCGCTCAACGGCGAGCAGGCTAAAGAACTCGGGGCACTCACATGGACTGAGCCTAATCTACGCAAGGGCATGGACCTTTACCTCGTGAACAAAGACATGCTCATGTTGACCGGGTCCCGCTTTATGAAAGACTCGGCCATGAAACTTCGCGTTGACACCCAACCGGTGCGGGCGTGCCTGAAAGAGGGCAGGGAGATGACCGGTTTTTACACGAACTATACGGGGAGCGAGGTCGGCGGGGCATCCATGTGCTTGCCTACCCTCAAATGGACGCTCGTGGCCGAGATAGAGAAAAACGTGATACTCGCGCCAATAAGGAATATCAGGGACTACGCGGTTATCGGGGCCGGCATAACGGCCGCGCTTTTGGCCGGACTTTACGCCTTTTTCGCAAGGGGCATCGTAAGGCAGTTGAACCGTCTTGCCGTCGGCGCGCGCCGGATAGCGGCAGGGGATTACGACGTGGCGGTGCCTGTTGAGGCAAGCGACGAGATAGGCATTCTGTCCGAATCGTTCAACGCGATGGCAAGGGGCATCAAGGAGAAGATAGAGACTCAGGCAAGGCTCACCTCAATACTCGATGCCACGCCTGACTTCGTGTCAACGGCGGACCCGCAGGGCAACGTCCTCTATATGAATAAGGCCGCAAGGCGTTTACTTGAGATTGGCGAAGAAGAGGATATAAAAGGGTTTCGCATCCCGGACGCGCATCCCCCGTCGTCCGTGAGATTGGTGCTCGAAGAAGCGCTTCCCGCCGCGTCAAAGGCAGGGTACTGGAGCGGCGAGACCGTGTTTTTAAGCGCGAGCGGGAATGAGATACCCGCATGGCAGGTTATAATCGCGCATAAGGACGGAAATGGCAATCTGCTCTACTATTCCACGATTGCGCGCGACATAGCCGAGAGGAAGAGGGCAGAGGAGGAGGTTAGGTCTCTCAACGTGGCGCTCGAAAGGCGCGTTAAGGAGAGGACCGCGGAGCTGACCGCGGCCAACAAGGAGCTTACCGCCTTCAGCTACTCGGTCGCGCATGATCTGCGCGCTCCCTTGAGGATTATAGAGGGTTTCAGCAAGATGATTTTTGAAGACGACTCCGGCGGACTCGACGCGAAAACACGGGACAACTTGAAGCGCGTGTGCGACGCGAGCAGACGCATGGCCGCGCTAATTGACGATATGCTTGAACTCTCGAAGGTTGGGCGGGTCGAGATGCGCTGCGCGGACGTTTATCTCAGCGCAATGGCGGGCGCGATAGCGTCGGAGTTTTGCAAGACTGAGCCGGAGCGGAAGGCGGAGGTTATCATCCAACAGGGTCTTATTGTAAAGGGCGACGCGCGGCTGTTGAGAATCGTCCTCGACAACCTCATGGGCAACGCTTGGAAATTCACGGCAAGGCAACCCCGGCCGGTCATAGAGTTCGGCACGCTCGGCGTTAAAGACGGCAAGGGCATATACTTCGTCAGGGACAACGGGGCCGGGTTCGACATGAAATACGTCGAAAAGCTCTTCAATCCCTTCCAGCGCCTGCACGCGGAAAGTGATTTTTCGGGCACGGGCGTCGGGCTTGCCACCGTAGAGCGCATCATAAGGCGGCACCACGGCACGGTCTGGGCATCGGGGGCAGTGGGCAAGGGCGCGGTTTTTTACTTTATGATATGATACCAACGGTAACGTGATGAAGCCGGAACTGAAAATCCTCATAGTCGAGGATAGCGAAGACGACGCCATCCTCCTTGTGCGCGAGATAAAAGCGGCCGGGTTCGAGCCGGTTTCCAAGAGGGTAGATACGGAAGACGCCTTGAAGTCATCCCTCACGGACGACCTCTGGGACATCGTCATAAGCGATTACTCCATGCCGAGGCTGAACGGCCTTGACGTGATAAGGTGCGTCCATGAGAGCGGCCTGGACATCCCGATAATCATCGTATCGGGCGTGATAGGCGAGGACATGGCCGTTGCCGCGATGAAGGCCGGGGCGCACGATTATCTCATAAAGGGGAAGATTGCGAGGCTCATCCCGGCGATCAAGAGGGAGTTGCGCGAGGCCGAGATACGCAGGGCGCACAGGAGGGGCGAGGCCGAGATACGGCGTTTAAACGTCCTCCTGAAGACCATCGCCGAGATAAACATCCTGATAGCGAGGCAGGGCGAGAGAAAGACGCTCCTCGACGAGACCGTCAAGATACTCGTCAATCAAGGCGGGTTTTCAAACGCCTGCGTCTGCCTCTACGGCAGCGCCGCCGGCAAATTGATGCCGGAGAGCTATGCCGGAGCCAATCCACGGTGCGTCGCCGCGGTCGCGGGAGATAAACCATGTCAATGCGCGTGCGAGGTGATGGGGCCGGGGCTTGTCATGCAGGCGGTCTCCGCGGGAAAAAGCGCCCTGTGGCGCGACACGGACAAAGAGGCTTGGAGCGAGGAGATGGACGGCGCCGCAATGCAATACGGATTCCGCTCATGCGGGGTCTTCCCGCTCCGTGTGCGCGGCGCAATCGGGGGCGTTATAGGCGTAAGCTCGCCTGAGACCGGGCTTTTCAGCGGCGAGGCGGCGGGCATCCTCGACGAGCTTGCGGGCAACGTGGCGCACGCCTTGCAGACGTTAGAGGAGGCGGCCGAGAGGCGGGAGGCGGACGAAAAACTCAGGGCCTCGGAGCGCAAGTTCAGGAACCTTCTCGAATCGCTTCCCATCGGAATAGTGGTCTTGGGCCAAGGCAACTCGATCGTCGAGGTGAATCACGCGATGCTGCAGATGATGGGTTATTCTTCCAAGGAAGAATTCATAAAAGTCCCGATGGGGGATTACTGCCGCGACCCTAAGGACAGGCAGAGGTATTATGACGGCTTAGATGAATGCTCGCCGTTCGGGATGGAAATATTGTTGAAGCGCAAGGACGGGACTTTTTTCTGGGCTGACGTAACAACGGTTTTCACAAGCGCGGGGGACGTGGAAAAGTCTTTACCGCATCCCGCTCCCAACTCCCCGCATCCCATCCTTAGAGGCGGGTATATCATAAACATCATTGCCGACGTGACCTCGCGCAAACTCGCCGAAGACGCCCTTATCGAGAGCGCGGAGAGATTCCGTCAGCTGTTCGAGCAGAACGACGACGCCCAGTTCATCTTCGAATTCGGCGCCCTGCAGATAATGGATGCAAACGCCGCGGCAGCCGCGCTCTTGGGCTTTACCCGCGAGGAGCTTATGGACGCCGAGTTGTCCGTCTTTACGGGGCAGGGTGGTTTATCGGAGTTTGCCGGAGCCGTCAAGGGACTCGGCGCGGGCGGCGGTTTCCGCGTAGAGCGCATGGAGAATCTGAAAAAAGACGGGACCGCGATAACCGTTTCAATCAAGGGGCAGAGGATAAAGCTCATGCAGAGCGACGTCATATACTGCACAATGCGCGATATATCCGAGTTCATACGCATGGAGGAAGAGTCGCGCTCGATGCAGGCAAAACTCATCCACGCCAACAAGATGACCTCGCTCGGCACGCTCGCTTCCGGGGTGGCGCATGAGATAAATAACCCCAACAACTACATCCTCTTTAACGCAGGAATACTCTCCGGCGTATGGAAGGACACGGCCAAGATTTTAGAGGCATATTATAAAGAGAACGGGGAGTTCTCGGCCGGGGGCATGCCTTATACCGAGATGAAGCGGTCGGTGCCTGAGCTTTTGTCCGGCATCACTGACGGGGCGCGCAGGGTCAAGGGCATAATCGTCAACCTGAAGGATTTTTCAAAGCCGGACGCCTCCGGCATGGGTGAAAGCGTTGACGTAAACGCCGCCGTAAAGACCTCGGTCTCCATGATGCGGCACGAGATAATCAGATACACGGACAGGTTCGAGACCGCGCTGGATTTCAGCGCGCCTCCGGTGTCGGGCAGCAGCCAGAAGATAGAGCAGGTGCTCATAAACCTGATAATAAACGCCCTGCACTCGCTGCCGGACAGGTCTAAGGGCATAAGCGTCGCCACCGGCTGCGACAAGGCTAAGGAATTCGTGGAGATAAAGATAAAGGACGAAGGCTCAGGCATGGAAAAAGATGTCCTCGAACGGATAACTGAGCCTTTTTTCACGACAAAGGCCGGCCTCGGCGGCACGGGGTTGGGGCTTTCCATCTCTTATTCCATCATAACCGAGCATAAGGGGTATCTTGAATTTGATTCCAAACCCGGCGTAGGCACGACCGTTATCGTCCGGCTGCCGGTTAAACGGCCGTGAAGCGTGAATCGTGAACGGCCGTGAATCGTAACGGCCGTGAAGCGTCTCACGTATCACGATTCACGTCTCACGACTCACGGCCGTATTGATTTTCCCGCCGTTTAATATACAATCGTCTTATGAACGGCAAGAAGCCTCAAGCAGCGCCGACTTTTTTTAGATATCCGGCCTTGATATTCGCCGCAGGCATAATTTTAGCCGGCACGGCCGTGTATCTTTACACCGAGTCTGGTAAGACCGAAGGCAACCGCCCCACCATAACCTACACGCAATTCTCAACTCAGCTCAAGGCGTCCAACGTAAAGTCCGTTACCATAGCCGGGTTTGAGGTGAGGGGCGAGTTCGTGAAACCGGCCGCACTCGACGTTGCGGGCAAACGGACGGAGATATTGAGTTTCAAGACCCATCTACCGTCTTTTCAGGGCGCGGATATAATACGCTCACTCGAGGAAAAGGGCGTTGCCATAACCGTAGCGCCGTCGGAGGCCGGCGGCCTGTGGCAGGCAGCCGTGATGATACTGCCGTGGGTCGTCATCATCGGGGTCTGGATGCTCATCATGAGGAGGACGTCTCAGGCGCAGGGCGGAGGAGGGGGGCTTTTCAGCTTCGGGGCGAGTAAGGCGCGCCTCTTCGACGTAAAAAAACCCGGTGCGTCCTTCAAAGACGTGGCGGGTCTCGTGAACGCAAAAAAAGAGCTTGAAGAGACCGTTGAGTTCCTAAAAAACCCTGAGAAATTTACGCGCCTCGGCGCAAAGGTCCCCAAGGGCATACTCCTCATCGGCCCTCCGGGCACGGGCAAAACCCTTTTGGCGCGCGCCACGGCCGGAGAGGCCGGGGTGCCGTTTTACTCCGTCAGCGCGTCCGAGTTCATAGAGATGTTCGTGGGCGTAGGGGCATCGCGCGTAAGGGACATGTTCAAGATGGCGCGTGAGACCTCCCCGAGCATAATCTTCATAGACGAAATAGATTCCGTAGGCAGGACGCGCGGAACCGGATTGGGAGGAGGGCACGACGAGCGGGAGCAGACCTTGAATCAGCTCCTATCCGAGATGGACGGATTCGAGCCGCATGAAAAACTTATAATAATGGCGGCCACCAACAGGCCAGACGTGCTCGACGCAGCGCTTCTCCGCCCCGGACGCTTCGACAGGCACATAGTCATCGAAAGGCCGGGCCGGAAGGAGAGGAAAGAGATATTGGACGTGCACGTGAGGAATAAAAGGCTCTCCGCCGACGTTGACTTAGATAAGATCGCGCGCGGCACCCCGGGCATGACGGGCGCGGATATCGAAAACATCACTAACGAGGCGGCCATCGAGGCGTCGAAAAGGGGGGGTGATTACATCTCGATGCAGGACTTCGAGGATGCCCGCGATGAGGTGCTCATGGGCGCCAAACGCGAGAATACCACCACCGAGGAAGAGAGAAAGATAACCGCCTTTCACGAGGCCGGGCACGCCCTTGTCTCCATCGAGCTTCCCAACACCGACCCGGTGCACAAGGTGAGCATCATCCCAAGGGGCATGGCAATGGGGGTAACGCAGTTCCTCCCCAAAGAAGACAGGCATTATTACCCTAAGGGCTATCTCTTAAACAGGCTCGCGGTGGCAATGGCCGGAAGGGCCGCCGAGAAGCTCGTCTTTAACGACGTAAGCACCGGAGGTCAAGACGACCTCAAAAACGCCACGCTGCTCGCCGAAAGGATGGTGGCGCAGTGGGGCATGAGCGAAAAGATAGGGCCGGTGAATCTCGGCAGGGGCGAGGAGCACCCCTTTTTAGGCCGAGAGTTGTCCATGCCGAAACGCTACAGCGAATATATGGCGTGGCTCATGGATCAGGAGATAAGAGCCTTAATGCTCGAGGCCGAGGCAAAGGCGGATTCCACGCTCAGGGATAAAAAAGATATCCTCAAAAAAATAGCCGACGCGCTCCTCGAGGAGGAGTCGCTTGACAGGGAGGATATAGAAAGGATAATGAAAGGCCGTGAATCGTGACCGTGAATCGTCTCACGTTTCACGGCCGTTAAGGTATCTGTTGACATAGGCGGGCGCTGTCTGCTATAGTAAAAAGTCTACTGCGGGGTGGAGCAGTCCGGTAGCTCGTCGGGCTCATAACCCGAAGGTCGCAGGTTCAAATCCTGTCCCCGCTACCAAATTAAAAAAACAGGGAAGGCTTTTTGCCTTCCCTGTTTTTTTAATTTTAAC
>JACRCC010000040.1 GCA_016234405.1 Deltaproteobacteria bacterium
TAGCCTCCAAATCGACCGCAAAGAGCCTGACAATTTGCCTGAATTTACGCTCAGAAATGCGCGAACATTTTACATAGCTGTTTTTTACAGTCATGACAATAGGTTAGCACATTTTAAAGTGCCTCAAGTTGTCATGACCCATTTTTTATTTCAAGTCGCGCGCCGCGAGAGATACGGACATGTAAACAAAATCAATCCTTGACCTAAACTCCATTTGCTTGTAGAATATATACGGTTGCATATTTACCGTAAACCCGTATTGTCTTGCATCTGCGAAAAGGGTAATCCCCTTGAAAAGGGTAAACCCCCTCAAAATGCTCCGGCAATAAGGGTTTTTTTGCTTTGCCCCGATGTGAAAACGGGGGTAAAAAAATAGATGAAAAAGCGATGGAAAATCGCCCCGTCCGATAAGGGGATACAAGAGGCCCTCTGTAGGGAGCTCAACGTATTGCCTCTTACCGCGGGGGTATTGATTAATAGGGGCCTTGTCGAAGCTGACAAGGCTTTTTCGTTTCTCCGCCCGGAACTCTCCGGCCTGCACGACCCGTTTTTATTGGGGGACATGGATAAGGCGTGCGGCCGCATTGTATCCGCTTTTGAGCGCGAAGAGAAAATCGCCGTCTATGGAGATTACGACGTTGACGGCGTTACGGCGGCGTCGTGTCTATATCTTTTCTTCCACGAACTCGGCGTTGAAGTTGCGCCCTACATACCGCGCAGACTTTCCGAGGGTTACGGGTTGAACTCCGAGGCGATAAAAAAGCTCCACGCCGAGGGCGTAAAACTTATCATAACCGTGGATTGCGGGTCGTCAAACAACATTGAAATCGCCTTCGCAAACTCCTTGGGCGTTGACGTGATAATTACCGACCATCACGAGATGGGTAATCTCCCTCCCGCCTTTGCCGTCATAAATCCTAAACGCAAGGACTGCGCCTTCCCGTTCAAGGGTTTGGCGGGTGTCGGCGTTGCGTTCAATCTGATGATGGCCCTGCGCGTTATTTTGCGCAGACAGGGTTGGTTTGAAACTGAGAGATGCAAAAATCACGAGCCTAATCTAAAAAAATATTTAGACCTCGTGGCCATAGGCACGATAGCGGACATGGTGCCGCTTGTGGACGAGAATAGAATTTTTGCGTCGTGCGGTTTGGGTGAGTTAGAGACCACGTGTAGACCCGGGCTTATCGCCCTTAAAGAGGCCGCGAGGGTGCTCCCCGGTCGCATTGACGCAACGACCGTCGCATATCGGTTGGCCCCTCGGCTTAACGCCGCGGGCAGGGTGGGAAGCGCGTCCCTCGCGTTTGCTCTCCTTACGACCCAAGACGCCGGGGAGGCAAGGAGTTTGGCCGACGCGCTCAACGCCGAGAACGCCTCGCGCCAGAGGATAGAAGAGGGGATTTTGCACGACGCGCTCTCGATGCTCGGTGATGGAGTTATTGGCAAGGGCATAGTGCTCGCCTCCGAGGGCTGGAACGCGGGCGTTATCGGGATTGTGGCTTCACGCCTCGTTGACCGTTATTGTATGCCGGTCGTGATGATCGCCATTGACAAAGACAACGGGGTCGGGAGAGGCTCGGCAAGGGGCGTTAAGGCGTTTGATTTGCTCTCAGGGCTTGAGTCTTGCGCAACACAGCTCGTCAGGTTCGGCGGGCACAAGGCCGCAGCCGGTCTTACGGTCAGACAGGAAAACATCGGCGCATTCAGGGAGGAATTTATGGCCCATTTAAATCAAGTCTTGCCGGACTCGGCCATCGGCCACGAGATAGAACTCGACGCGCTCACCACGCTCGACTCGCTCGATTTGAGGCAGGCCGAAGAGTTTGGGCAGTTAGCGCCTTTCGGCTCTTGCAACCCTGAGCCTGTGCTCGGGGCCATGGACGCGAGCATCCTTGCCACGGAGGTCGTAGGCGCGAAACACCTGAGGTTCAGGTTTAAACACAACGGGAATAATATAGGAGGCATCGGGTTCGGGCTTGCGGATATGCACCCAATGAAGGGCACGGGCTACTCGTTGGCGTTCTCACCTTACGTGGATGAATGGCAAGGGACGCGGAGTTTAAAGTTAAGGATTAAGGACGTGCGGCGCTTCGATGGGGGTAGGATGTAGGGAGCGGGAAGTGGGAGGCGGCAAAGTCTTTACCACCCCCCTACTCCCCACATCCCATCTTTATGGATTATGATTGACATCAAGCGCAAAACGAAATATAGTTTTAAATCGCAAAATCGCGAGGCATGATGGACACAGCGGTTTCGCAAAGGACTAATCAAGGACTGCGCGGCGCGGTTGGCGTCGCTGCAGCGCTAATTCTTTTTTTCGCGCTTGTGGCCGCGATATGGCGTTTTAAGTCCCACTACGACGGAATTGCAAAAGACCGGGCCGAGGTCGCCTACATCAAGGGCGTGCTGCGCGGCAACCGCACGGGACTTACCGCGGCCGAGGAAGGCCGTCTCGCGCATCATATTCATAAGGAAAGCCGCGCCTACAGCCTCGACCCGATATTCATCCTCGCGCTTATACAAACCGAGAGCCGGTACAACAACTGGTCGCGCTCCGGCAAGGGCGCTATTGGGTTGATGCAGATACTTCCTGATACCGGCAGGGAAGTGGCGGAGACATTAAGGCTTCCGTGGAAGGGCAAAGAGACGCTTTTAAATCCCTACACCAACGTAAAGCTCGGCATACATTATTACTCGGCGTTGCGCGGTAAGTTTTATAACGACACGCGGGATACGCTCTCGGCTTACAACGCCGGGCCTTCGCGGGTTGCGCGCGGAGGGGCTTCAAAGACCTACGCGCAGAGGGTGCTTAACAACTATAAGGAATTAAAGGAAGGGAGGGACGTACCCTCTTCGGCGGAGTCGAATTCATATGGCGGCTGACAGAAAAAAATTCTTGAAAAAACCGGTAAGGCCCGTGAGGGTGCGGCCGGGCGCAAGTGTAAACGAGCTTTTGACTGCAATGGGACAGACCGCATTTCAGGGCAAAAACTTATCGGTTGCGGTTGACGTTTGGGAGGAGATGCTCAGGGGGCGCACGATGGTATTTTTAGGTCTCGCGGGCGCGATGATACCGGCCGGGATGAGGGAGACGGTAGTCTACCTCATAAAGAACAGGTTCATAGATTGTCTCGTGTCAACGGGCGCGAACCTCTTCCACGACATACACGAGACCTTAGGTAGGTATCACTATCAAGGCAGCTGCCGGATGAACGACGTTGACCTGAAAGACGCGGGCATTGACCGCATATACGACGTCTTTGCGGTCGAGGAGGAGTTCAACGCAGCCGACAGGTATATATTCGAGTTTGGCGAAAAACTCATGAGAGAAGATACCCGCCCCTACACCACGAGGGAATTTCTCGAGCGCATCGGACGGGATTTGTCAAGGCGCTCCAAGGTTGACGGGATAGTCAGCGCGGCATTTAAGGCGGGAGTGCCCGTCTACTGTCCTGCGGTGGCGGATTCGTCCATCGGCATTTCCCTTGCGCTCAAAAACGGGCCCGGCCACTTTATATTCGACGTTATCGGCGACGTAAAAGAGTCAGCCCTTTTGGCCGCCAACGCTAATGATACGGGGGTCGTCTACGTCGGCGGCGGCACGCCCAAGAACTTTATCCAGCAGACGGAAGTAACGGCCACGCTCCAGTGTAAAGACGTTGAGGGGCATAAATACGCGGTCCAGATAACGGCCGACGCGCCTCATTGGGGGGGGTTGAGCGGGTGCACCTTTGAAGAGGCACAGTCATGGGGCAAGATAGCCAAGAAGGCCTCTCACGTTACCGTGAGCGCGGACGCCACGATTGCGTTGCCGCTCGTGGTAAACGCGCTCGCAACGAGGCTCAAGGGTTTTAAACGCAGACTGCCGGCGCTTGACCTTAAAGAATCCAATAAAGTTAAAAAGAAGATATGGGAGTAGCGGCCGCGAGGCACACATCCGTTGACGGGATATTGAACTTCGGGGGGCTGTCGGGCACGGCGTTCACGGGCAGTACCCCTGCGTTTTCCGTGCTCCCGGTGCCGTACGACCTTACGGCGTCATACATAAGCGGCATGAGGAACGGCCCGCGCGCCATCATAGAGGCCTCCACTCACATGGAGTTGTATGACGAGGAGCTTGACTGTGAGCCGTATGAGGCCGGGATAGAGACGTGCGCTCAGATGGAAGCAACCGCGCTCGGGCCCGAAGAGATGATTAAGAGGGTTAGGGCGGCCGTATCCGGCATAATAGCAGGGGGCAGGATACCCGTGCTGCTCGGAGGCGAGCACTCCATTACGCTCGGTCTCGTTCAGGCGCTCCTCGATAAATATCCGTTGCTCTCGGTCTTGCAGCTTGACGCGCATGCGGACATGAGGGACACGTATCAGGATACCCCGTTTAACCACGCCTGCGTCGCAAGGCGTATTTCCGAGCTTTGCCCCATCGTGCAGGTTGGCATAAGGAGCCTCTGCATTGAAGAGGCGGAGTTTCTCAAGCGCGGGGAAAAGGCGGGCAAAAATGCCCGCATAAAAACTCATTATGCAACGGACGTTTTAAAGGGCATAAATTGGAAAGACGTCGTAAAAGACCTGACGGCCGACGTGTGCATTACAATAGACCTTGACGTATTCGACCCGGCGATAATGCCGGCAACCGGCACGCCTGAGCCGGGAGGGCTTTTATGGCATGACGTGCTCTCGGCCGTGAAGGCAACGGCGGGCAGCCGCCGCGTCGTGGGTTTTGACGTTGTGGAGCTTTGTCCGCTTCCGGGGGTCGTAGCGCCGGATTTTCTAGCGGCCAAACTCGTTTACAAGATGATGGCTTACGTAAACGCCTCGAAAAATCCGGGCAGGTCAAAGCCGGGGCGTAAACGCCGCCAAACGGCGGCCTTTCAATAAAACTACCGGGAGGGGATAAAAATGTTCGTTCCTAAGAGGGTCTTTTTCACGAAGGGAGTCGGCGTTCACAAAAAGGAGCTTCACTCGTTTGAGCTTGCGTTAAGGGACGCGGGCATCGAAAAATTCAACATCGTCACCGTATCGAGCATATTCCCTCCGGGATGCAAGATAATCCCCAAGAGCGTGGGACTCAGGAAACTCTCTCCGGGGCAGATAACTTTTTGCGTCATGAGCAGGCTCTCCACCAACGAGCCGAGGCGGCTCATGGCCGCTTCCGTGGGCTGCGCCATCCCCACGGACAGGAAGCTCTACGGATACCTGAGCGAGCACCACGCCTACGGCCAGACGGACGGCAGCGCCGGGGACTTCGCCGAAGACCTTGCCGCAGCCATGCTCGCATCCACGCTCGGCATAGAGCTTGACGAGAACCTCGGGTGGGACGAAAAAAAGGAGATATACAGGATAAGCGACAAGATAGTCAAGACCACGAACATCACCCAGTCCGCGATAGTCAAACCGGCAGGCAGTTATACCACGGTGGTTGCCGCGGCCGTGCTGATACTGTAGATACTGCACTGAGAGTTAGGACGGTATCTACAAGGCTTATTCAGCGCGATAAGATATAATAAAGTCGGCTGGCTCTTCCAGCAAGTCGCTGGGTTACAGCCAGCGACTTTTTTATTCGCGGCGCAAAACATAGTAAAATCCATCATCTGACTACGGAGAAGCGGCTTAATGCCCAAAACCAAGAAAATGACGCTCAACGAGTTTATGAAAGCATTTACCAAACTGAAAGCCAAAGATTGGGTGCAATCAGAACGTCGAGGGCCGACAGGGGTTGGGCAAACTTTACAGAACCTGCTTGGTTTGCCTGAAAACAATATCGCCTTACCCGATTTAGGTGAGGCGGAGATTATCCATAACCAAATTCTTGCGGGCAACATTCTTGTTGATTTGCGGCTCCACGACAAAATAACGAGCGCGCGTAATCACGGCACCGGTTTTCGCGCACACGAAGATAAATTACCTTTGCTTTTTCAAACCGTGAAGGATTTATAACTATTGTCTAAAGCCATGCAATTGACTTTTTTAGAAAAGCCCGAATCGCGTATTGAAACCGGTGATTGGACTTTTAACGGCGTGTCAACGCGGGAACTTACGCATTGCTATCACGATTATCCTGCCCGAATGATCCCGCAAGTCGCAGGAAAAATACTTGATTTGTTTGGCCATGACGCAAAACTTTTATTCGACCCCTATTTAGGAACAGGCACTTCGTTAGTGGAAGGAATGATTCGTGGAATCAATGTTGCTGGAACAGACCTTAACCCGCTTGCTCGACTGATAGCAAGAGCGAAAACGTCTGTGCCTGATTTGCGTTTAGTTGACAGGCACATCGGCAAGTTCAATAAATTTGTTTTTGATTACACGCCAAGCCCTCTCGTAGTTTCACCAACGATTCAGGGAGTGAGTCGCCTTGAATTTTGGTTCAAAAAGGGCGTAATCGAAAAGCTCTACCGGTTAAGAGAGTTCATGCAGTCCGTTGAAGACGCATCTTCGCGCTTATTTTTTCAGGTTGCATTTAGTGAAACTATAAGAGAAAGTTCTAACACAAGAAACGATGAATTTAAGCTGTATCGCTACGACGCAGCAAAACTTGCCGCGTTTAACCCGGATGTATTCACGATTATGTCTCGAAAACTTCAACGCAATAGGGCGGGATTGGAAAAATATCTTTTTATCATTAAAAATTTCAAAAATGCGCCCGTCGCTAACGTCTATGACTTCAATACGGTTATGGGTATACCGCAGGAATATATAACTCCCGCCACCGTTGATATAGTTGTTACATCGCCGCCGTACGGCGATTCGCATACAACGGTGGCGTATGGTCAGTATTCGCGCTTGTCTGCCGCTTGGTTGGAACTTAAAGAGCCGGATAAAATTGATAGAAAACTAATGGGCGGGGTTGCGGCTAAGAAAGGCACGCGCTTCAATAGTAATGCCCTTAATTCTGCCATTGAGCGAATATATACGATTGACAAAAAGCGGGCTTTGGAAGTTTCCGCGTTCTATTCGGATTTACTTGCTTCAATCTCAAATGTGGCGCAAATAATAAAGCCTATGGGTTACGCCTGTTATGTCGTGGGAAACAGAAAGGTAAAAGGTGTAGTTCTACCTACGGATATTGCGGTAAAAGATTTTTTTGAAAGCTGCGGCTTCGAATATGTAAACACATTTATGCGGTCTATTCCTAACAAACGTATGCCGTTAAAAAACAGTCCAACCAATGCAATAGGCGTTCTTGACAGCACTATGACCCAAGAATACATTGTGGTTATGCGCCGCGCTCCAGCAAGGTCGGTATTCTTTAGATTGCCAAACACCTCGGCCCGGGCATAAAAGATGAGAGTCGGCCTCACATACAACCTCAAAAGAGAAATAGGGGGGAATACCCCCTTTGAGGGAAGAGCCTCCGGCAAATTACCGGGCGGCGCAGCCCTGCCCGAGGATTTTTACCTTGAGTGCGACGCCCCGGAGACCGTCGGGAACGTCAGGGACGCGCTCGCCGAGCGCCACGAAGAGGTAATAATGATAGAGGCCGACGAGGACGCCTTTGAAAAGCTCCGCTCATCGAGGCCTGACATGGTCTTCAACATGGCCGAAGGCGTATGGGGGGCCGACAGGGAATCCCAGATGCCGGCCATCATGGAGATGCTGAGGATCCCGTATACCGGCTCCGCTCCGCTCACCCTCGCGCTTTGCCTCAATAAAGGCCGCGCCAAAGAGATACTCTCGCACTACGGAATCCCGACACCGCGCTATTTTCTGGCCGATACGCCGTCCTCCGTCGAACATGGCCGCCTCGATTTCCCTTTTCCGATGATAGTGAAACCGCTCGTGGAAGGGTCGAGCAAGGGCATAAAAAACGACTGCCTCGTCAAGGACAAGGCCGAACTCGTTGACAGGGTGGCGAGGATAACCAAGGAATACAGGCAGCCCGGCCTCGTGGAGGAATTCCTGCCGGGCAGGGAGTTTACCGTAGCCATACTCGGCAACGGAAGCGAAGTAAGGGCGCTGCCGATAGTGGAGATAAACTATTCGTCGCTCCCGAAGGGGATAAACCCGATATATTCTTACGAGGCCAAGTGGGTGCTCGATACGCCGGAGACCCCGCTCGACATCTTCACCTGTCCGGCCGCGATTGACGGCGGTTTGAAAAAGGCGATCGAGAAGGCCGCGATTGACGCCTACAAGGCGCTCGACGTTAAGGATTGGTGCAGGATAGACATAAGGCTCGATTCCAAAGGCGCGCCAAGCGTGCTCGAACTCAATCCCCTGCCGGGTATACTGATGGACCCAAAGTGCAACTCTTGTTTTCCCAAGGCCGCGCGCAGCGAGGGCATGACCTTTAGCGGTCTCGTGAACGCGGTGGTGGAAATCGCCCGCAGGAGATACGGGATATGACTCACGTCAAACTCATCTATAACGACGACTCGGATGAAGGCCAAGCAACGTCGCCCCAAGACATAGCGGCGCAGGCAAGCGCGGTCGTTGCCATAGAGGACGCGCTCAGAAGTGAAGGGTTTCCCGTAAGCGTCATACCGTTAAAGACCACGGACAGGGCCACGTTGGATATCGTCGTAAGGGAGATTAAGGCCGGCGGCGGCTTCATCGTCTTTAATCTCTGCGAGGGGGTCTTCGGCAAGAGTTCACTGGAGATGCACGTCGCGGCGCTCTTTGAGCTATACGGGGCGCGGTTCACCGGAAGCGGGCCTTTGACCCTCGGGCTCAGCCTCGATAAGGGGCTTACGAAGGACGTCCTCCGCGCAAGGGGCGTCCCGACCGCGGATTATTGCATCATGACAGACCCGTCCGAAGTAGCTGAAAGGTTCAATCCCGGCCTGAAATTCCCGCTCATCGTAAAGCCCCTTCACGAGGACGCGAGCATCGGGATAGGCCCGGGTTCGGTTGTCAAGACGGTCACGGAGTTGAGGGAGAGGGTGGTTTTCGTGACGAGAGAGTTCAATCAGCCCGCAATAGTGGAGGAGTATATTGACGGCAGGGAATTCAATATCGCGGTATTCGGCAACGGCGCTGAGGCACGGGCGTTTCCCGCGTCCGAGATAGAATTCGACGATTTTCCGCCCGGCAGCCCCAAGATATGCTGCTACGAGGCGAAATGGGTCGAGGGAAGCCCTTTTTACAAAAAAACAAAACCCGTGTGTCCGGCAAATATTCCGGCGGAACTTAACGACAAATTATCGGCGATTGCCCTCGACGCGTACGCGATAATGGGATGCAGGGACTATGCAAGGGTTGACATGAGGCTTGGAGCGGACGGCAAGATACGGGTCCTTGAGGTGAACCCGAACCCTGACATCTCGCCTGATGCCGGGTTTGCGCGCGCCGCAAAGGCGGCGGGCATGGGATACCCCAAATTCATCGCGGAGATCGTCTTTGCCGCGCAAAAGAGATATGGGCAAATTCAAGCGCATAATCCGGCCACAGGCGGGCTGCATGTTTGAGGGGCGATGGACGCCAATACAGCGATAAATATCCGCAAGGTTATATCGTCCGACAGGGAAGCGATAGCCGGGATAGTGAACCATACGGAGAACCTGACCCAAGAAGAGAAAGATTGCGCCGTAGAGCTACTTGATATATACTTGGATAATCCCGGGCAGAGGGATTACAGCTTTTCTGCCGCAGCTGCCCAAGCCGGGGAGGTTGCGGGCTACGTATGTTACGGCAATACCCCGCTCACGGACGGCGTTTACGACCTATACTGGATTGTGGTTGCCCCGTCTCAAAGGGGCAAAGGGGTCGGGAGAAGGCTCCTTGAACATACTGAAGCGGTTTTGAAAAAAGAGGGGGCGCGGATGATAGTGGCCGAGACCTCCGGAATGCCCCAATATGAAGCCGCAAGGGTTTTTTATTTCAAAAACGGATACAGGGAAGAGGCGCGGATAAATGGATTCTACAAACAGGGAGACGACCTCATCGTATACGTTAAAAGATTTTGAGTGTTACCGCGAGGGCAGGATGCAGCTTGAGATCAAGAGCATCAAGAAGATATACGCCGGATACTCAACCGTATACGACGCGCTTTTTAAAAGGTTCTTCCATCCTCGGATAAAGCACGCCATAACGTATATGGACATAAAGCCCGGGGAGAGGATACTCGACGTGGGCGTGGGCACTGGGCTGTCGCTGCCGCTCTTTCCGCGCCATTGCAAGGTGGTGGGCATTGACCTTTCACCAGAGATGCTCAAAAAGGCAAAGGACAAGATACGGGAGAACCGGCTCGATAACACAAGGGTCTTCCACATGGACGCCATGGGCGTGGGCTTCCGGGACGATTCTTTTGACAAGGTTTTTATCTCGCACGTGGTGAGCGTGGTGCCCGACCCGTATAAGCTCATGTCCGAGGTCAAGAGGGTTTGCAGGAAGGGCGGCACGGTCGTTATCGTAAACCACTTCAAGAGCGGGAATAAGCTCATAGAGACCTTCGAGAAGATAATAAACCCGGTGTGCAAAAGGATAGGCTGGAGGTCCGTCATGTGCCTGAACGAGTTCATAGCGGGAACCGGCCTCAGCGTAAACAAGAAAACGAAATTGAAGAAGTTCGACTTCTGGCACATCCTTTACGCCACCAACGTAAAATAATACGCTCCCATCCGTCTGCGCCAAGACGGCCTTGCAGGGACGCCGCTGAGACACGGCTTAAAAACACTTGGCCATTAACGAAGACACCCCCTCAGGGGGAAATACCCCCAACGGGGGCAAAACCCCCTCCGGTCAGACAATCCAGCCCATGACCGCAAGCGACATTGACGCAATCCTCGAGATAGAGCAAAAATCCTTCCCAAAACCGTGGACGCGCGGGATGTTCGAAAGCGAACTCAGAAACCATGTCTCCTCCGCATATACCATAAAGACATCAGGCGGCGGTAAGGAACGCATCGTTGCGTACATCGTCTACTGGATGGCGCACGGCGAGGCGCATATCTTAAATATTGCGGTTGACCCGGCACACCGGAGGCAAGGGCTTGCAAGGACGCTCCTCGAAGTTTCCCTCGAAAGGATGAGGGTTCATCTTATTTACGAGGTCTTCCTTGAGGTGAGGGTCTCCAACGCGGCCGCGAGGGGGCTTTATAATGCCTTCGGTTTCAAGGAGTCTTACGAGCGGAAGGGATACTACGGCGACGAGGACGCGATTGTAATGAGGCTTGAGATGTAAAGACGCCTATGAAGGTTCAAACCGCAAAAATACTCTACAACAAAGAGGCCGCGCCGGGATACTTCCGCATCGGACTTTCTTGGAAGAAGCCCGCCATAAAGGCCGGCCAGTTCGTGATGCTTCGCGTTGACACCGGAGGGGATTACCCTCTTCGACTCGACCCTCTCCTTCGCCGTCCGCTTGGCGTATATAGGTCAATCGGCGCAGGTGTCGAGCTTTTGTATCAGGTCGTTGGCAAGGGCACGCGCATACTGTCCGAAAAGACGGCGGGAGAGTTTTTAAGTTTGCTCGGCCCTCTTGGCAACGGGTTTCCCGCTCCTCCCAAAGGCAAAAAGGTCATCCTCGTAGCCGGGGGCATGGGCATTGCGTCTCTTTTCATGTTCGCGGCGCGCTTGAAGGGCGCGACGCTTTTATTCGGCGCGAGGGCAAAGGCCGAGACGGCAGTTGCCGATGATTTTAAACGCCTCGGTTTGAAAATAAAGATTTCCACGCAGGATGGAAGCGTCGGCAAAAAGGGGCTTGTTACTGAACTCCTCAAGGACGAGATAACGGACGATTCCGTAGTTTACGCCTGCGGCCCGGCAGGGATGCTCAAGGCCGTGTCCCGGATATGCCATAGCGGAGGCGTTACGTGCCGCGTCTCGCTTGAGCGCGCAATGGCCTGCGGCATCGGCGTGTGCCTGGGATGCGCGGTAAAGACCAACCCTCACGCCGGAAGGTCCGACAATAGGGTCTATCAGATGATATGCTCCGACGGCCCGGTCTTCGACGCCGGAGATATTGATTGGGATGCGTTTTGAAATAAGTTCAGCAACAGTCGTTGTTTTCTTTGCGCGGCCTTCCTTTTTGTGTATAATAAAGCATCTTCTTATTACAGGATTCGAATATGGCTCGTCAAAGACATTTGAATAATGCTCCTGCTTTTGAGGCGGTTATTGATATTAAGGTAAAACCGTCTCCCGACATAACACTTTCCAAATTACAAGAAGTAAAATCAACCATTTCAGCGGAATATCCCATAGAGCAAGAGCTTGTTGAGAGTTCGTTAGAAATAAAGCTCGATGCTAAAAGTAAAAGCATGGAAACCGTATCTGCGGATGCCCTGGCAATAGGTTATCGTTATGACTCGACAGACAAAATGAGAATAGCCCAATTTAGATTAAATGGTTTTGCTTTAAGCAGGTTAAAACCATACTCACAATGGGAAGATCTGCGTAATGAAGCTCATAAATTATGGAATTTGTATTGTTCGGTTCTCAAGCCGGAAATGATAACAAGGGTTGCTGTGCGTTATATTAACCGGTTGGAGTTGCCGCTTCCATTCAAAAAAGGCTTTGAGGATTACCTAACGGCATTGCCTCCAATTCCAAAAGGTTTGCCGCAGATTTTTAATAGTTTTTTGACAAGGATTATTGTCCCTCTTGAACCGTCAAAAGCAACGGTCGCCATTACTCAAGCTATTGAGCCTGCCATTGTCATTCCGGGAAGAGTTGTTCCTGTTTTGTTGGATATTGACGTTTTTAAAGTCGGAATGTTCGATATTGACGGTATAGAAGCATGGGACGCTATAGACAGCTTTAGGGGATTCAAAAATGATGCCTTTTTTGCCAGTATAACGGAGGAGATGGCCACATTATGCGACTGAGCGGTAATGCCGCAATTGATGAAGCGCCGCAATTTGATTATTCATTATCCGAGAGTGGATATGGACTGAGTACTGCAGCTGATACCGTAAAGCAGAAATTAAAAGAAGTTTACGAACATTTTGCCGTGTCAGTAACGGGACAGAAGCGCGAGCAGCTTTTGAAGGAGCTTAGGAAGATGTTCTTTGATTGTTTAAAAGAAAATTGGGATGGTTATGGCGCAAAGCCGATTACGCTGATTGCATATATTGAAGCCGAAAAGTTCATAAATCTTTTACCCTCTTCTATACCGCTGCCGGAAATTGTGCCCGAACTAACAGGAGAGATAGGTTTTGAGTGGTTTAAGGACAAAGAAAACGGTCTTATTGTCAGCGTAAACGGTAATAAGGATATAAGTTATGTCGGAGTATTCGGGAAATATGGCAGAGTCAAAGGAACTGAGTTATTTGAAGGCAAGATACCTGCGCCGATAATAGAAAATATGCGGCGCCTTTACCGGTAACGGTGATGTCTTGGAAAAAATAGATAATTCCGAGCTTCTCACAAGGTATCTATTTGAAAAGAATCATTTTGCAGGCACTGACGGCAGAGTGAAGTATGGCGCCTTTATGCCCAAGCAGAATGAAGGCACATTGTTATACGAAACATCAGTATTCCGCACATTAGGACTGTTGGATGATGGAATATGGAAAATAGGCTTAGAATTTGCGCAGGGCGACAGGAAACTTAAGGGTAGAGCTGATATTACAGTGCAGGCGGTCGAGGATTCGCGTTTACAAGCTATTAAAAAAGAACCGCCAGAACGTCACGCCGATATTGTTGGATGGCCTTCGGAATTATTAGATCAAAAAGTAATTGCCCGCCAACTTGCCGCGAGTTCCGAATTACATCTCCGCCATGATGAAAACTCATAAAGTTTCACCTCATTTTTTTACTGGATATTGGAAATGACCAAGTCATCCCTCTCCGTCGTAATAGCGGGCATCGCCTTTAAAAACCCTGTGTTCACCGCCTCCGGCACGTTCGGTTACGGGAACGAGTTTAAGAATTATACGGATTTAAACAAACTCGGCGCGATTGTCGTAAAGGGTTTGTCCCTTGCCCCGCGCCAAGGCAACCCCGGGCCGCGCATAGTCGAGACCCCGTGCGGCATGTTGAACGCCGTCGGCCTCCAGAACGTCGGGGTGGACGCGTTCATAAAGGAGAAGCTCCCTTTCCTTAAAAAGCTCAAGACGCATACGATAGCCAACATATTCGGCGAGACCATAAGCGACTATGTGGAGGTCGCACGGCGGCTCGACTTTGCCGGAGGCGTGGCAGCCTTGGAGATAAACATCTCCTGCCCGAACGTGAAAAAGGGCGGGATAGTATTCGGCACAGACCCAAACGAAGCGCACAAGGTGGTCTCGGCCGTGCGGGCAGCGACAAAACTTCCGATTATCACGAAGCTCTCCCCCAACGCAACGGACATAAAGGTCATGGTAAGGGCGGTCGAGGACGCGGGGAGCGACGCCGTATCCCTCATCAATACCATAACCGGCATGGTGATTGACATCGCCAAAAGGCGGCCCGCGCTCGCAACAAAAACAGGGGGACTATCAGGCCCCGCGATAAGGCCCATTGCCGTGAGGATGGTCTACGAGGCGGCAACCGTCGCCAAGACGCCGATTATCGGCATGGGCGGCATCATGAACGCTCAGGATGCGCTCCAGTTCATCATGGCCGGCGCGGCCGCGGTTCAGGTGGGGACCGCTAGCTTCGTGGATCCTGACGCGGCGGTGAAGGTGGTGGGGGGGATTGAGGATTACGTTACACGGAACAAGACGAGCGTGCGGGGGCTGATAGGGGCGGCGAGAGGGTAGGGGTAATGGTGGGCGGTGCCTACACTCTACCGGATGATAGGGCGTGGAAACGATGGAATGAGCATTGATAAGACTCCTCAAATTTTCGGCGCAATTAGACAGCCGTTTTTTGATATAATATCTGCAAATAGTTAAAGGGCGGCAGTAATGGAGGTCGAGTGGGATCCAAAGAAAGCAATCTCAAATTTGCGAAAACATCGGGTTTCCTTCGAGGAAGCATCAAGTGCGCTGAGTGACCCTATGGCTGCAACGGGTGTTGATCCAGACCATTCAATCGGTGAGTGTAGATACGTTACCTTTGGTATTTCAGAGCAGGGAGAGAAAAATTTATGAAGAAGGCTAAACAAACGGAAAAAGACGAATTGCGTGTCGAATACAAACGTTCCGATTTCTCTGGGGTTTTTGTGCGCGGGAAGTATGCGAAACGAATGAGCGAGTCATCAAACGTCATTGTGCTGAAACCTGAAGTATCTGAGGTTTTCCCAAACGAAGAAGCCGTTAATAATGCGCTCCTTTCACTAATTAAACTTGCGCAAACAACTGCGCGCCCAATAAGCCGCTCAGCCGGACGCGCGAAAAAGTTGCACGCCGGTTAGCTCCTTGTTGACATAGTGGCTTCTCGGCATCTGTAGTTTTCTTATTCGCGGTGTTGCCGGACGCCGGAGCGTCCGGGGCTGCGTTCCCACGCTGGAGCGTGGGAACGATGAAGGTGAAAATATTTTACTCCCTAACCTTCTCCCCCTCCTCCGTCTTCCTCACCATTCCCCGCATCACCTTCTCTTTCCTGAGCTTGTTGACGGCCTCGAGCGTCTTGTGGTTGCCTAAGAGTTCCGAGACCGTCACGAACCTGTAGCCGCGCTCAATGAGCGCGTCGAGTATCTCGCCGAGCACGGCCGAGGCCTTGTCGCGTTTCCGTTCGGTGCCCAGGTGCATGAGGACTATGCCGCCGCGCGCGCCGTTTTCGTTGCCGCCGAAATTCAGTATGCGTCTTTTTATCTCAAAGGAGCTTCTGTATAGCGGCGATGTCCGGTCGCTCACCCAATCGAGCGTGTCGAGGCTTTCTTTTCTCTTGTTGTCGTATGTCCAGCCTATGTGGACGTAGCCCTCTTCAAAGGCCCATCTCCGTATGTCCGCGTTCATCTCACCGTACGGCGCCCTCCACAGCGGCGACATCTCTTTTCCGGTCGCCTGTTTGAATAGAAGGGCCGGCCCTTTAAGCTCGCGGCCGATACGGTCTTTGTCAACGCCGGGAAGGGTCCTGTGCCTGTAGCTCGCGTTGAAGTCCGTGAGGTGCGGGTGGTTCATGGTGTGGTTGCCGACCTCGTGGCCGTCCGCGACTATGCGCCTTACGGTGTCCGGGTGTTTGCGTATGAACTCGCCAGTTAGAAATACGGTGGCCTTTATGCCGCGCTCCGTTAGGGCGTCGAGTATTTCGGGCGCGTCGTCGTCTTCAGCGCCTCCGTCAAAGGTTATTGCAAGGAGTTTTTCATCGGTTGAGACCCGCGTTATGTCGGGAGGGGTGAAGTCAGGAATTACATTATCCGCGACAATGATAGGGCGTTCTTCAAGCCGGATTTTTTCTTTTGTTTGCAGGCTCATAAAGCGCCGGCGCGCAAAGTCCGGAAGCTCAAAGGCAAAGGTTTCTTGCGAAAGAAATCCGCTTTCAATGCCTTTACGTTCGATGAGCCATGCCTTTTCCCCTCCCTCTTTACGGGGGAGGGCAGGGTGGGGGTTGTGTATCCCGGCGGTGTCAACCAAAGGCGCGGCCCAATGTCCGATTTCTACGACAGGGGGTTTTTCCGCAGATCCTCCGCGCCCGCAGTTAACGGCGTCGAAAGAGCGGGCGTAGAACCTTACGGCAGCCCCGGCGGGGCACTCCAGCGGGTATTCGGCAAGAGAGGGTTTATTTGTATTGGCTGATGCTTGCGTTGAGGCGCAAAGGAAGATAAAAAATGAGAAAAAAAATAAGAAGGGTTTGAGTTCGGGGAATAGAAACGCAGGCGGGCGGCAAGTCTCGTTGGATTTTTTCAGCGTCAATGGTTTCTCCCTTATACGGCAACCGGAGAGTCTAACGCTTGAAGATGTTTTAACAAGGCTGCTTTATTCCACCTCATATTACAACGCGGCGCGCTGCAAGTCAACAGCGGTTTTGAGCGCGCTGTCCGGAAAATCATTGAAAAACAGGTTATTGTTATATTAAGATAACATGTCTACCCGGCGCGTGTTCTGGTTGAAATCCAGTGTGGTCATAAAGAACGCGGGATGTCCCGTGCTTATAATTCCGCCGGGCACGGACGGGCGCAAAAGTTTTCCGGGGTAAACATGTTCGGAATAGGTTTTGGCGAGCTTATACTCGTATTGGCGGCGGCCCTGATATTCATAGGCCCGGACAGGCTTCCGGCTATGGCCAAAACGCTTGCGCGGGCGCTTAACGAATTCAAAAAGGCCGGGGACGAGATGAAAACCGCGATAACCTCCTCTCTTCCGGGCATGGAAGAGAGACAAAAGAGTTACGCGGCAAAGGGGTCTCCTGTTGTAAAGGCCGCCCCGGCGGCAAATGACGCAGGGGCCGGAGACGCCCAAGAGAATGCCCCCGATAAAGGACCCGAGGGCGGCGCGTCCACGGGGGCATAACCCCCCGCGAAAAGTTAGACCTTGTATGACAGATAACAATACCGGTTTGCCTCTCACGACACATCTCAGGGAACTTCGTAAAAGACTCATCATCTGCTTTATTGCGACCGCAATAGGGTTTTCCATTTCGTATTATTGTTCCGATAGGCTCTACGACATTCTCACTGCCCCGCTTGTGCCCGCGTTGCCGCCTGATGCAGGGTATCTCGTATTTACGGGAGTAGCCGAGCCGTTTTTTATTTATTTCAAGGCGGGGCTGTTAGGGGGCGTGGTGTTGGCAAGCCCCGTCATCCTTTACGAGATCTGGGCATTCGCGGCCCCGGGGCTTTACGCAAAGGAGAGGGTTTGGTTTGCGGCGATCGTTTTGGCGTCATTGGCGCTTTTCGCCGCAGGCGTAGTCTTTGCGTATTTTATCGTATTCCCGTTCGCGTTCAAATATCTCCTGAGTTTTTCGACGGCCGGGTTGAGGCCCATGATATCCATGAGCGGATATTTTTCGCTCGCCGCGTGGCTCCTCTTTGCATTCGGCGCTGTCTTTCAGTTGCCGCTCGCGATGCTCGTCCTCTCGATGATAGGCGTCGCAGGCGCGCGCCAGTTCATCCGTTGGTGGAGATACGCCGTCGTTGTGATACTTATCGCGGCGGCTGTCCTTACGCCCACCCCGGACGTCTTCAATCAGATGCTCATGGCCGGGCCGCTTATCGTCTTATACGCCATGGGGGTCGTCCTTGCCGCGATATTCGGCAAAAAGAAAGACGCAATGGAGCTATAGTTAACGCATCAAAAACGCGCAAAACATGGCAAAAAAACCAAAAAAAACTTGACTTTACGGATTATTAAGTGTAAGTTTTCTTTTGAGTAAGCCTTTGGGAGAAATACCGATGCCGAAAAAAATCCTTCTGGCCGACGATTCCGTCACCATCCAGAAGGTCATATCCATAACCTTAGCCTCGGAAGACTATGCGTTGGAGATAGTCGGGGAAGGGAACGCGGCCATTGCCAAGATAAAGGCCATAAAGCCGGATCTGGTCATGGCCGACATCGCCATGCCAGGTAAGACCGGCTATGAGGTGTGCGACTTCGTAAAGAACGACCCTGAGCTGAAAAAGATCCCCGTGATACTCCTTGCGGGAACGTTTGAGCCTTTAAACAAGGCCGAGGCCCAGAGGGTCAGGGCAGATGAAAGCATAGTCAAGCCGTTTGGCTCGCAGGAATTCGTAGACAAGATAAAAAACCTTATCGAAAAGGCGCAGGCGCCCGAGATGGCAGCGCCTGCCGCGCCAGCGGCGAGACCTGAGATAACCTCCGAGGTATGGAAGTCCGGCGAGTTTTTGGGCGCGTCCGAAGAGCCTGAGGAGGCGAGTCAGGCTGAGCCTGACCTTGGTTTCCTTGAAGGCAATCTTTTTGACGAGGCCGGAAAAGACCTCGGAGGCGGACAGGAGGAGCAAGGGTTTACGGACTTGAGTTTTGACGAGTCTAAAAAGAAGGCGCCGGTAATCTCCCCTGACCCCTCTTTAGGAAAGAGGGGGACGCCGTCAGCGGCCACCCCTGCGCCTCCTCAACAGACGAGGCCCCATGCGGCTATCCCGCCCGCGTATGTTCCGCCTCCTCCGCCTCCTCCGCCGCCTCCGCCTAAGCCTTTTGACTTCGATTCTTTAAAATCAGAGTCTTTTGGATTGCCTGAGGAAGAACCGGCGCAGGATTTTTGGACGCAGCCCGGCGCGGGCATATCCCCTGAAGCGCCGGTCGCTCCGTTGCCAAGACCGCCTGAGCCGTCTTATTCGTCTGCTCCGCCGCCTCCGCCTCCTCCGAGGGTTGCCGCGCCCGCGCCGCCTCCGCCGAGGCCGCAGGCTCCTGCGGCCGCTGGGCCGCGCGCCGAGTCTGTCACTAAACTGGTCGCGCAAGCGGCAGAGCCAAGAATAATGGAAGAGACGACCCGCGCGGCAGGCATGAGCATTGCCGTCTCAAAAGATCAGATAGAAGACATCGTGCGCAAATTGGCCAAGGATATCATCGAAGAGGTTGCGTGGGAGGTAGTCCCAGAGCTTACCGAGCAGATAGTCTCCGAGGAGTTCAATAAATTCAGGGAAGTCTTCCTAAAGGCAAAACAGCGGTAAGACCGTGAATCGTGAGGCGTGAAAGGCGCATGGCCTCGGCCACGAGACGTTCACGCACGAGACGAAACGGCCATCGGATTTTACAATTCACGGTTCACGATTCACGGTCTTTCGCGGCCGTTCAACGCATTACATGACAAGCCGGTAGTTAAAACCGGCTTTTCTTATTTGGCGGCAAAAAACCCCCCAACGTCCGGCATTTGAATAATGAGCAAAACCGAGCTTTCAAAGTCGTACGAACCAAAAGACATCGAGGAGAAGTGGGCGCGCATCTGGACGGAATCCGGCGTCAATACGCCTGAGCTTGACTCTAAGAAGCCGTCCTTTTCGATGGTCATACCCCCGCCCAACATCACCGGCGCCCTCCACATAGGTCATGCCTTGAACGTAACATTGCAGGACGTGCTCGCCCGTTACAAGAGGATGAAGGGCTTTAACGTCTTGTGGCTTCCGGGCATTGATCACGCGGGGATTGCCACGCAAAATGTAATTGAAAAGCAGATTGCTGAGGAGGGACTTGATCGCCACAAGGTTGGCAGAGACGAGTTCGTAAAGCGGGTATGGAGGTGGAAAGAGGAATCCGGCGGCATAATCATAAACCAATTTAAAAGGCTCGGGGCCTCCTGCGATTGGACGCGGCTGCGCTTTACTATGGATGAGGGGCTTTCAAGGGCCGTCAGAGAGGTCTTCGTAAGGCTCTATAGCGAAGGACTCATCTATCGCGGGGATTACATCATAAACTGGTGTCCGCGCTGCCACACGGCCTTATCTGACCTTGAGGTTCAAACCGAGGAAAAAGAGGGCAGTCTTTGGTATATCGAATATCCGCTCGTTAATCCCATGCCGAAGATAAAATCCTTGACAGTAGCCACCACCCGTCCCGAGACCATGCTCGGCGACGCGGCCGTCGCAGTCAATCCGGCTGACGGGCGCTATAAAGGCGTCATCGGCAAGACGTTGAGACTCCCCCTGACCGATAGGCAGATACCGGTTATCGCCGACGACTCGGTTTCTTTGGAGTTTGGCACAGGGGCCGTAAAGATTACCCCGGCGCACGATTTTAACGACTTTGAGATGGGGTCGCGGCATAATCTTCCGGCGATAAAGATTATGGACGTCAACGCCCGCATGAACGAAGAGACCGGCGAGTTTGCAGGCATGGACAGATTCGCGGCCCGGAAAAAGATAGTCGCGGAGCTCGAAGCCGCGGGCTTCCTTAACAAAATAGAGAAACACAAGTTAATGCTCGGCTCCTGCTACAGGTGCTCTACCGTAGTCGAGCCGACGCTTTCAAAGCAGTGGTTCGTGAAGACCGCGCCTTTGGCCGCGCCCGCCATTAAGGCCGTTGAGGATGGAGTTATACGTTTCGTCCCAAAGGGCTGGGAGAACACCTATTTCGATTGGATGAGAAACATCCGAGACTGGTGCATCTCAAGACAGATTTGGTGGGGGCACAGGATACCCGCGTGGCACTGCGCCGATTGCGGGGGCATTACGGTTTCGACAAAAGACCCGCCAAAGTGCGAAAAATGCGCTTGTGCCAATATAGAGCGCGACCCTGACGTCCTCGACACGTGGTTCTCTTCGGCCCTGTGGCCATTTTCAACCCTCGGATGGCCGGATGAGACGGAGGAGTTGAAAATATTTTATCCCACCTCCGCTCTCTCCACGAGCTTTGACATTATATTTTTCTGGGTGGCGCGGATGATAATGATGGGGTTGAAGTTCATGGACGCCCCGCCCTTCAAAGACGTCTACATACACGCGCTCGTGCGCGACGCGCAGGGGCAGAAGATGAGCAAAAGTAAGGGCAACGTCATTGACCCGCTTCTGATGTTCGAGCAGTACGGCACGGACGCCTTCAGGTTCACGCTTGCGATACTCGCGGCGCAGGGCAGGGACATAAAACTGTCGGACGAGCGGATAGCCGGGAACAGGAACTTTTGCAACAAGATTTGGAACCTCACGAGGTTCATCCTCATGAACGTTGAGGGGATGAGCGGCGGCAGCGTTGACGAATCGGGCCTCAACACGGCGGACAAATGGATACTTACGCGTCGCAGTATTTGCGTTCTCGAAGTCTCCGAGGCCGTCGAGTCTTACGGGTTCGACGAGGCTGCGCGCAGCTTATATCGTTTCGTATGGCATGAACTGTGCGATTGGTACGTCGAGCTCGTGAAACTTGACTTAAGGGGAGATAACGGCCCTGAGAGGAAGACCGCCGCCCAGGGGGTCATTGTCGCGGTCTTCAAAGATACGCTGAAACTCCTGCATCCTTTTATGCCGTTTATAACCGACGAGCTGTACACGTATCTGCCCGGGCTGCAAAAAACCGTTACCCTCATGGCGACTGAGTTTCCAAAGGCGGACGAGATGTATTTTTATGAGACCACTGAAATGGAAAAGAATGTCATTCAACCGGTTTACAGAAATGTACTGCGTTCTAAACACGATAAAGAGGCGGCGGACATGGAATTGGTCATGGACGTTATCCGCTCCGTCAGAAATATCCGCACTGAGATGAACGTTGCGCTTGGCGCGGCGGTGGAGTTGGTGTGCATCGCGCCTGACGCGGCCGTCAGGGACACTCTTAAACGCAACGAAGGTTACATAAAACTGCTTGCAAAGGCCGCAAGCCTTATCGTCCGCGAGCCGGGCGGTTCGCCCTTGCCCAAGTCCGCGGCCTTCGGCAGGGCATCCGAGGGCGGACGGGGCGTTGAGGTCTATGTCCCGCTCGAGGGATGCATTGACCTCGACGTAGAGACTTCGAGGCTTTCAAAGGAACTCGACAAGGCGCGGCTGGAATCCGATTCGGTTGAAAAGAGGTTATCGTCCGAGGCCTTTAGCGCAAAGGCCCCTCCTGACGTGGTTGAGAAGGAAAGGGAGAGACTCATAGGGCTTAGGGAGAAAATCGCCAAGCTCACGGCAAGCATCGAGCGCCTGAAGGGGATGAAGGGTTGAAGACGAAAAAGACGAGGTATAAAAAAGCCGTTGTCCCTTCTCCGTTTGAAGGGCTCAGGTCTTACGCGGACATGCTCGTAATGGCCGCGCTCGCCGAGGACATCGGGCAGGGCGACGTAACGACCGCGGCGATAGTAACTCCGGGCGACACCGGAGAGGCGGTTATAATCGCCAAGCAAGACTTGGCGCTTGCGGGACTGTTCATCGTGGAACTCGTTTACAAGCGGCTTGACAGACGGATAAAAGTCAAGCCGCTGCGCGGCGACGGAGAGACGGTTAAAAAGGGCGCGGCGTTGGCGCGGGTCTCAGGCCCGCTTGCGCCGATACTGACGGGCGAGAGGGTGGCGCTTAATTTTCTCCAGAGGCTCTCCGGCGTCGCCACGCACACGGCGAAGTTTGTCGAGGCGATAAAAGGCTCCCGCGCGGCCATACTCGACACCAGAAAAACTACGCCGTGTTTCAGGCTCCTTGAGCGGTATGCAGTCAAGATGGGCGGCGGCGCAAACCACCGCTTCGGGCTTCATGACGCGGTGCTCATTAAGGACAATCACATAAAGGCCGCAGGCGGGGTGGGTGAGGCCATGAGAAGGGTATGTTCCGTTGTCCATGATGAGGGTCTCGTGGAGATAGAGGCGTCCACTCTCAAAGAGGTGGCTGCCGCCGTTGCCGCAGGCGCGGATATAATACTGCTTGACAACATGAGTCCAGCGCAGATAAAAAATGCCCTTAAGATAATAAACGGCGCGGCCATTACCGAGGTCTCAGGCGGCGTTACGTTGGATAATGTGGGCAAGTTCGCTAAGACAGGCGCGGACTTCATATCTGTCGGGTCTCTGACGCATTCAGCTCCCTCCGTGGATATAAGCATGGAAGTGAGGAAGGTATGCAGGGGAAAAAGAAGGGGGTAATTCCCCATAAGCCGGAGCCGGAGATAATAAAGATGTTAAAAGGCTCGGCGCATGGTTTTGTTTCAGGCCAAGCTTTAAGCTCCGCGCTGGGCATATCGCGCACCGCAATATGGAAACACATCAAACGTCTGCGGGACGCCGGGTATGGGATATCCGCGCAGCCTTCCAAGGGTTATCGTTTAGATGAGACAAAAAAAAGACCCTTTAACGTTTGGGAAGTCTCCCTGCTTCTCACTACGGACTTCATCGGACGCAGCCTCCATTTTTATCAAAGCATATCTTCAACCAACGCAATTGCGTTCGAACTCGGCAGAAATGGATGCGTTGAGGGCGCCGTAGTCATTGCCGACGGCCAGACCAAAGGCAAGGGCAGGCTTGGCCGGGTCTGGGCGTCCCCCCGGGGCGTCAACCTCTATACTTCCATTGTCCTGCGCCCGGGTATCCAGCCGCAAAACGCAACACAATTGACGTTTCTCGCGGCAGTTGCCGCTGCGGAGACGGTAAAGGTATTTACCCGGAAACCTCCGGAGGTCAAATGGCCTAACGACATACTGATTGACGGGCGCAAGGCTGCGGGCATCCTCCTTGAGATGGATACGGAATCCGACAGGGTGAACTTCGTTGTCGTGGGTATAGGCGTGAACCTGAATATGAGGAGGGACGATTTGCCGGAGCTTATCAAAAAGACTGCCGTGTCTCTCTTTGATAAAACCGGAGTAGAGGTGGACCGGGCGGAGTTCGGCGCGAGGCTGTATTCAATCTTTGAAAAGTGGTATAAGATATACTGTAAAGATGGGTTTCCCCCGGTATTGGACGAATGGAAAGGGTATTTCGGCGGCGCCGGAAAACCCGTGAAGATAAGCTCGGTCGGGGCCTCCATAGAGGGCGTGTGCATGGGCGTGGACGCGGACGGCGCGCTCCTCGTAAGGGTAGCCTCCGGCAAAGTGGAGCGGGTCTTGTCCGGGGACGTGGTTGCGGGTGGCTGAGAACAACAAGTCTTTTAAGCCGGAAAACATTTATGAAAACACAACACAAAATAATAATCGGTGATTCACGAGCGATGAAAGAGTTGCAAGGAGAATCCGTGCATCTTGTTGTTACTTCGCCGCCATACTGGCAGCTTAAAGACTACGGTAATGCCGGGCAGATAGGGTTTAACGACACCTATGAAGATTATATCAATAATCTCAATTTAGTCTGGAACGAATGCGCCAGGGTGCTCCATAAAGGCTGTCGTTTGTGCATAAACATTGGGGATCAGTTTGCGCGTTCCGTGTATTACGGAAGATACAAAATTATCCCGATAAGAACCGAGATAATAAAGTTCTGTGAAAGTAATGGATTCGATTACATGGGTGCGGTCATCTGGCAAAAGGTTACGACTTGCAATACCACAGGTGGGGCTACGATTATGGGATCATTCCCATATCCTCGAAATGGCATCTTGAAGATTGATTACGAATTTATTCTGATTTTTAAAAAATATGGGACGTCGCCGAAGGTTCACGCTGACGTAAAGAGAAGTTCCAGATTGACCACTGAAGAATGGAATCAATGTTTTTCGGGCCATTGGAATTTTTCAGGAGAAAGACAGGACAAGCATCTTGCGATGTTTCCTGAGGAACTTCCAAGACGGCTTATCAAGATGTTTAGTTTCGTTGGAGATACTGTGCTTGATCCATTCCTCGGAAGCGGAACGACGACGCTTGCATCGAAGAATCTCGGCAGAAATTCGGCAGGTTATGAAATAAATAATGACTTTTTGCCGATAATTAAAGAAAAACTCGGATTCGCTCAAGACGGTATCTTTCAAAATGCCGTTTTTGAAATATCTATGCCGCCCCAAACTTCTCAGGATTTTGGAGAAGAGGTCAAGAGACTTCCGTATATCTTCAAGGATCCGATTATGTTTGATAAAAAGATA
>JACRCC010000042.1 GCA_016234405.1 Deltaproteobacteria bacterium
CCGCCGTAAACCCCGGCGTAGAGAGAAACCGCCTTCTCCCGGATTTCCATGCTTATCCCGTTCGGGGCAGGACGGCCTCTTCCTGCGTGAACCAAACCCCGAAGGCCGTCCCGCCCCGCCCTCCGTCTCAACCTTTCGGCTCGTCTATAAGACGCACCCGTCTTCTCGGAAGCCTCCTTCAGGGTGATATTGCCTCCATCAACAAGCCCCATTAACCGCCGCCTCCGTAACTCCCTCTGACTCACCGCTATAGTCTCCTTTTCCATAGGGGACATTTTAGCATTGCCATTAGAGGGGACATATTTGCTATGCTGCGACAAAACCAACAAATCCCTTGACACTAAGGCGCAAAATCAGATATTATTTTATATTCAATATCTTTGCGGAGGGTTTGCGATGTACGCGGTCATAAAAACAGGCGGAAAACAGTACAGGGTTACTGTCGGCGATTTGCTCAGGGTGGAAAAACTTCCCGGCGAAAAGGGCGGCAAGCTGGAGTTCTCGGAGGTCCTTGCGGTGGGGGACGGGGATAATATAAAAGTCGGCGCCCCGCAGGTCACAGGCGCAAAGGTCGTGGCCCAGATACTCGAACAGGGCAAACACAAAAAGGTCATCACATTCAAAAAGAAAAAGAGAAAGGGTTACACCAAGAAGCAGGGGCACAGGCAGCTCTTTACGGCCGTGAAGATTCAAGAGATAAAGGCCTGACGCGGCGGTCTTTTGAAGGCCGGCAATTCTAAACATTACCGAAGCATTATCGTTATTTTACGGAGGTTTTTCAATGGCGCATAAAAAGGCGGGCGGAAGCTCAAGAAACGGACGCGACTCCAACGGACAGAGACGCGGCGTGAAGGCCTACGGCGGCGAGCTCGTCTCCGGAGGCTCCATAATCGTCAGGCAGTGCGGCACGAAGTTCCATCCCGGCTCAAACGTCGGACTCGGCAGGGATTTTACGCTCTTTGCCAAGGTCAACGGCGTGGTGAAGTTCGAGGACAAGGGCGAGAGAAAGGTCGTAAGCATCATCCCGCAATAGGCGGCCCGGGGGCGGCGCGTTTTCATCCCAACCCAAATCCCGCGGCTTTAGGCGAAGTGGTAAATCCCTTCGCCTTTTTTATTTGGACTTTTTCCGCAAAACGAACATGAGATTCATTGACGAGGCGCAGATAACGGTCAAGGCCGGCGACGGCGGAAGTGGCTGCGTAAGTTTCCGCAGGGAAAAGTACGTCCCAAAGGGCGGCCCTGACGGCGGCAACGCCGGGGCAGGAGGCGCGGTAATTTTTATCGCGGATGTGCGTCTTTCGTCTCTCCTTGACTTTAGATATAGGCGCATCTACGAGGCTGAGCGCGGTGAGCACGGCATGGGCAGCCTTTGCAGCGGCAGGGACGGAGAGGATTTAAAAATCCGCGTCCCCGCGGGCACGCTCATAAAAGACCTCGATTCAGGGGAGGCGTTGGCGGACCTCGTCTCCGACGGGCAGACCTACGTATGTTGCAAGGGCGGGAGAGGCGGCAAGGGCAACGCGCATTTCAAAACCGCCACGCACCATACCCCGCGCTTCGCGCAGCCCGGCGAGCCGGGAGAATTCAAGACTCTAAAGCTCGAACTAAAGCTCCTTGCCGACGTTGGCATAATAGGTTTTCCTAACGCGGGCAAATCCACGCTCATCTCGCGCATATCGGCCGCGAAGCCCAAGATTGCGGATTATCCCTTTACCACGCTCGTCCCGAATTTAGGGGTCGTCAAATACGGAGAATTCGGCGGCTTTGTCGTGGCCGACATACCGGGACTCATCGAGGGCGCGCACGAGGGCAAGGGACTCGGGTCGAAGTTTTTGAAGCACATCGAGAGGACGGGCATTTTCATACACGTGATAGACCTCTCGCCGATGACGGAGCGGGACCCGAAAAACGATTTCAAGGCCGTGAATAAAGAGCTAAAGTCCTTTAACCCTGAATTGTCGAAGCGGCCTCAGGTGGTTGCGTTAAATAAGGTTGACATAACCGAGTCGCGCCATACCGCCGGGAGTTTGTTGAAATTTTTCTTCCGTTTAGGTATAAAGGTGCTGCCGATATCGGCGGTAACCGGAGAGGGGATACCTGAGCTTATTGATTACGTCGGAGCCGAGGTCGAGAGGCTAAAGGGCGCGCGTCTCGGCGCGGGCGGCGACAAGAGACAGGAGAAAAGGGACGCGCGCGGCGGCGCGGACGACGATGAAAGACCAGCGAAAAAAAATAATAAAAAAGGCAAGACGAGTCGTAGTAAAGGTCGGTAGCGCGGTCGTTCTGCCTGTCCGCGGAGTTCAGGACAAGCCGGTCTTCGACCGTCTCGCGCCGGACATACATGACTGGAAGAAGAAGGGCAAGGAGTTCGTCATCGTAAGCTCGGGCGCCATTGCCTTAGGCATGGAGAGGCTCTCCATGAAGGAGCGTCCCGCGACCATCCCGGAGAGGCAGGCCGTTGCCGCGGTGGGCCAGAGCGCGCTCATGTCGAGCTACGAGGCCGCGTTTTCAAAATACAATGAGGTCGTCGCGCAGGTTTTGCTCACCCACGACGATTTTTCCGACAGGAAGCGTTTTCTTAACGCGCGAAACACGCTTACGACGCTTCTTGGATACGGCATGGTCCCGGTCATAAACGAAAACGATACGGTCGCGGTGGACGAGATAAAGTTCGGGGATAACGACAGGCTCTCTGCCCTCACGACCAACCTCGTGGAGGCTGACCTTCTTGTGATACTCACCAACGTGGACGGACTTTACGATAAAAATCCGGAGAAGGATTCCTCGGCAAAAAAAATCGCATTTGTCGAGGACGTAGACGGCATCAAACCGGATTGGCTTACCAAGGGCACAAGCGCACTTGGGACCGGCGGCATCATGTCAAAATGCGAAGCCGCGAAGACCGCCGCGCACTTCGGGGTGCCTACCGTAATAGCTATGGGTTTTTCCGATGAAGTATTGGACGGTATTTTAGAAGGGGCGGACGTGGGCACGTTTTTTTTGCCCAAGGAAGACAGGCTCACGAGCAAAAAACACTGGATAGCCTTTTCAACGCGGCCTTCCGGCAGGGTCTTCGTGGACGAAGGCGCAAAAGAGGCGCTCCTTAAAAAAGGCAAAAGCCTTCTGCCCTCAGGCATAAAAGACGTTGACGGCGCGTTCGACGCGGGCGAGGTGGTCCACTGCGTGGACTTAAAGGGCATGGAGTTCGCAAGGGGCGTCGTGAACTACAGCTCAATGGAAATCGTCAAGATTAAGGGAATAAAGACGACTGAAATCGTCAAGACGCTCGGGTACAAGGTCTACGACGAGGTGATACACAGGGATAATTTAGTGGTGATGTAGATTGTAAATTTACTGCGTTAGTATCAACCCTAATCCTTCGAGGTCTCCATGTCCATCAAAGAATCAGTCTTAAAAATCGCGCAGGACGCAAGGCACGCTTCCATCGGCCTCTCGAAGCTCTCTACGTCCGTCAAGGACAAGGCCCTTCTTGCAATGGCAGACGCGCTCCTTAAAGGCGCGGCGTTTTTGAAAGAGGCCAACACGAAAGACGTTGACGCCGCAAAGGCTGCGGGCATCTCGCAGGCCATGCTCGACAGATTGACGCTCACGGATAAGATAATCTCCGGCATGGCGGAGAGTTTGCGTGAGGTCGCAAGGCTTCCCGACCCGGTCGGCGAGGTGTCCAAGATGCGGCTGCGGCCTAACGGATTGATGGTCGGCAGGATGAGGATACCCATCGGCGTCATCGGCATCATTTACGAGGCCCGTCCCAACGTAACGGCCGACGCCGCGGGCCTTTGCCTCAAATCAGGCAACGCCGTAGTCCTGCGCGGCGGGAGCGAGGCCATACATTCCAACAACGCAATCGCAAAGGTCTTGACCCATGCGGCCTCTGAAGCCGGTGTGCCCGGCCGCGCCGTACAGGTGATTCCCGTTGCCGAGCGCGAGGCCGTGTTGGAGATGTTGAAGCTCGAGGAATACATTGACCTCATCATACCGCGCGGAGGCGAAGGGCTTATAAGGTTTGTGGTCGAGAATTCCAAGATACCCGTAATAAAACACTACAAGGGCGTGTGCCACGTGTTCGTTGACGAATCCGCTGACATTGACATGGCCGAAAGGATTGCGTTGAACGCCAAGGTGCAAAGGCCGGGCGTGTGCAACGCGATGGAGACGCTCCTCGTGCACAAAAACATCGCGGCCAAATTCCTGCCTGCGATTGCCGCCAAGTATAAAGACGCGGGGGTTGAGATAAGGGGTTGTCCAAAGACGCGGGAAATATTAAAAAATGCGAAGGCCGCGAATGACGAGGATTGGGGCGCGGAGTATCTTGATTTGATTTTGGCCGTTAAGGTCGTTGATAATCTCGACGCGGCCATCGAACACATAACAAAATACGGTTCGCTTCACACGGAATCAATCGTTACGGAGAACTACACCAACGCGCAGAGATTTCTGAAAGAGGTAAATTCCTCGACCGTGCTGGTGAACGCATCAACGCGCTTTTCCGACGGGCATCAACTCGGACTCGGCGCGGAGATAGGCATATCCACGACTAAGATTCACGCCTTCGGCCCAATGGGGCTTCTTGAACTTACCACGCGGAAGTTCATCATCTACGGCGACGGGCAGATAAGGGAGTGAAGGCGTAGAGGCGACCTCCCCAGCCCCTCCTGGGTAAGGAGGGGTGTTTTGGTTTCTTTTTTAAGGGGAGGCAGGGGAGGGGTGGTTTGAAAGGCGTAATCGCCCCTACCCGCCAGATGATTTCAAGCCGTTTTTCACTTTTTCCCCGCAAAATCTGGCAAATATGCTAATCTTGGTATAAAATATACTAAAAACGTATTGTTATGCCTTTTTGAAGGGAGCGCGATACATGGGCGTCAAAGGTCGTATCAAAGACATGGGCCTCATTGACATCATCCAGATATTCAACGCCGAGAGAAAGACCGTCGCAATACACCTCGGCTCGGATATGGGCTACGGCAGGGTCTATATGGAAGAGGGCAGGATTGTGCACGCCACTCACAGGGACTCTACCGGCGCCGACGCCCTGTATCAGCTCCTTGCATGGAAAGACGGGGAATTTGAGGTGGAACCGGACGTAAGGGCGACCGTGTGCACCATAAGCGAATCACCGGAGGGGCTTATATTAGAGGGCCTCCGAAGGCTTGACGAGTCCACGAGAGGCATCGGGCAGGAGCACGGACGGTATGTGGGCGACATGGAATCGGTGAGGCTCATAAATAGGCTCATAGAGTTGAAGATAATCGAGAAGGCTTAATAAATTAACTGGTATCCGGTATCAGTTATCGGTTTAAGGTGTTTTTGTTTTTACCGATAACCGTTTACCGGTAACTAAGGTCAAGGTATGCCGATGGAAACGAAAAACGTCGCTTTGATAGGCGCGAATAAAGAAGGTTTGAGCCTCCTGCCGCTTCTCCTTAGCGACAAAAAGACCCATATCTGCATGATAGCGGACACAAATAAAGACGCCATGCTATTCAAGTTGAGCGAGCTTGGCTACAGGTTATCCGCCGGCCTCGGCATAACGGCCACGACGGATCTAAACGATATACGGAAGTTTTCCGGACTCGACATCATAATCAATACGCTTTCGGACCCCGCCATCGGGACGTTTTTGGAATCCGCTGAATTCAGAGACGTCGAAAAACTCGGGGCATTGAGCGCGCGGCTTTTGTGGGGCATCAGGACCGCCGCGCCCTCGGACGCGGTTGCCGCTAACAGGGTGGGTGAGCAGACGAATCTTTTGGGGTCTTTGCGCGAGATAGTGGACGCCGTGAGGCTCACGGTGGACAGGCGCGAACTCCTCTCCGTGATACTTAAACTCGCCACTGAATCCACGCGGGCAGAGAGGGGCTCCATAATGCTTATCTCTCACGAGGAGAATATGCTCCGTGTCGAGATAGCAAAGGGCATGGACGAGGAGGTCGTGAGAAAGATACGGGTGCCGCTCGGAGAGGGGATATCCGGCAAGGTCGCAAGGGACGGCAAGGCGATTCTTTTATCAGGTCAGGCGCGCGAAGAGGAGTTCTCGCGGCCAATGGAGAGGAGAGACGTAAAGAGCGCCATGTGCGTGCCGCTCGTGGTCAACGGCGAGGTCATCGGCGTGGTGAACGTGAGTTCAAACGAATCCGCCCACGATTTTACGAACGAAGACCTCGCGTTCCTCACAAGCCTCGCGGGGCTGGCCGCCGAGGTCATACAGAGGTCGAACGAATTTGAACGCCTGCGCGTGGACGCGGCCAAGTTTACCTTTTGGAAGGACGTGAGCGCCATCATGTCCACGCATCTGCCCATAAACGCGCGGCTCACGGAGGTGGCGAGAAAGCTCGTTGAAATAATACCGGGGCTGACGTGTTTTATATATCTCTACGACGAGGACATGGGCAGGCTTTTTCTAAAGTCCGCGAGCATCAGGGACGCCAAAGGCGCGGGTCAGATGAGCCTCAGACCGGGCGAGGGCATGGAGGGCAATGCCATGACTTCATTGCATGACGTCTTCCTCGTTGACAGAACCTCCGAGCCTCTCGTTAAGCGCGTATACATGTCGCTGCCGATGGTCTCGCACGGGACGCTTGTCGGCGTCATAAACGCCCAGTTGGTCTCCCAATACGGACTCTCCAAATACCACGAGGTTTTTCTAAAGGACATCAGAAACCTCGTTGCCGAGAGCGTATACGAGTTCAAACGCGCCGAGGGGGAAAAGCTAATCTCAAGAAAGATGTTCGCGGTGGACGAGGCCGGGCTTGAGATGATATCCATTAAAGACCCTAAACGTCTGATGCCTATCATCGCAACTACGCCGGCTGCGGTGCTCGGCGCCGAGGGGTCTTTGCTGAGGCTCAATCAGGACGGCTCCATACTCTATCACACGGTTGCGGCCTTCGGGCTTGACGACAAGGCAGTAAGGGAAAAGTTCATGCCTATCGAAAAAGAGACCGTTTTGGAGACCCTCCGAAAAGACGAGCCGGTCAAAAGGGAATTTTCCGAGGAGGCGAGTCCGTATGTAAGGTCAGTCCTCTGTTATCCCTTCAAGGTCAAGGGTGTAACGGTCGCGGTGCTCACGCTTTTTAATAAATCGGGCGAAGAGTCTTTCTATCCGTGCGCGTTTTCAAAATCCGACGTGGACACCGTTACCCGGTTTGCGGTCTACGTGGAAAAGGCGCTGATAAATTCCCTTGACGGGCATATCGTTTATCACGGCGACGAAAAAACGCCGCCCCCTGCCTCTCCGATTGCCGTATTTGAGAAAAAGGCGGTGATGGAGATGAATAGGGCCAAGAGGTCCGACAAAAAACTCGTCATAGCGACCGTCCAGATGCAGTGGAGGGGAGAGGGTTTTGCGGGAGACCTCGTGTCCTTCGAGAATAAATTCGTCGCGGCGGTCAAGAAAAGGACGCGGATATTCGACGTGGGGGTAAGGCTTGAAAAGGACACCTTCGGGTTTCTCTTTCTCGACACCGGGGACGACATCTTGAAACTTCACGGGGCGCTCGCCGAGGCCATAATGACGGATGCCGCGCTCAACAAGGCGTTTGCCGAAGGGACGGTCGAGGTCAGAACCGGCAAGGCCGTTTACCCGGACGACGGCGAGACGTTTGCCGCGCTCTTTGACAAGGCCTCGGCAAGACGCAGGTTCGAGATTAGCAAGGACTTTGAGAAGGATTTCGATGCGGCGTTGTAGACGGTTTTCGGTTGCCGGTTATCAGTTATCGGTAAAGGCGTTAAGAACCGATAACCGTTAACTGATTTGCATTTGCCGATAACCGATAACTGATAACCGGCAACTTATTTATGATAATCGTCAGATTTTTCGCAATGCTAAAGGGCATTGCAAAGGCAGAGACAAAGGAATACGTCGTCAATGGGCCGATCACGGTCGCTGAGTTGAAGGCCATGCTCAAAAAGGATTTTCCCGGTCTCGCCCCGGCGCTCGACGGCAGGTCTGTGCTGATTTCCGTAAATCAGGAATTCGCGTCAAAGGACTCGGTCGTCAAAGACGGGGACGAGGTTGGGCTGTTGCCGCCTTTTTCAGGCGGTTGAGGGGCGTTTTAAAAAGTCTGTGTCCCGTTATTGAACAACAGTAAGTATTTTTTCTCTTACACGTCAACGGTCACGGTTCACGGACGTTATGGGGTTGAATATGCCGACTAAAAAAAAGACAATTGACGCATCTGCGCTCGTGAGGATACAAAAAGAGAACTTCTCCATAGAGGAGATGGTCTCGCTTGTCAAATCCACGTCAAAGGGCATCGGGGCGGTCGTTGTGTTTCTTGGCGCGGGCAGGGACGTCTCAAAAGGCGAGACCATAACCATGCTCGACTTCGAACACTACCCTGGCATGGCCGAGAAAAAGCTCCGCGGCATAAGGGAGCGCGCCATTGCGAATTTCAACATCATCGAGATGGCCATGGTCCACAGGTTCGGCCCCATTGAAATCGGCGAGAACATAGTCCTTATTGTGGCGGCATCAGCACACAGGAACGATGCGTTCATGGCCTGCGAATGGGCCATAACGGAGCTAAAGCGCATTACGCCGATTTGGAAAAGAGAGATGACTGCAAAGGGCGACGTGTGGGTATCGGAAACGCCGTAAAATAAATGGGTTATATTAAAAACATGATAACAGTTGGCATACTTACGATGAGCGACAAAGGCTCGAAAGGCGAGAGGGAAGACCTCTCCGGTAAAGAGATAGAGAAGATGATTTTGTCCCTGCCCGCCGAGGTCAAGGCTTATGAGGTTATACCTGACGAGATACCGGTCATAAAGGCCATGCTCATTGAATACTCCGATAAATTAGGACTCGACCTTGTGCTTACGACAGGCGGCACGGGCGTTACTCCAAGAGACGTTACACCTGAGGCCACAAAGGCCGTAATCGAGCGCGAGCTTCCCGGCATGTCCGAGGCCATGAGGGCCGAGAGCTTGAAGAAGACCCCTAACGCCATGATATCAAGGGCGGTTTGCGGAATACGAAAGGAGACTCTTATAATAAATCTTCCCGGAAGTCCGAGGGCCGTGAGGGAGAATTTAGCCGTAGTCATGCCCGCGCTTTGCCACGCCATAGAAAAGATAAAGGGCAGCGCGACCGAGTGCGCCGTGCGGCCTTAGACCTCCGTAATTCGTCCTTCCGGCCGTCTTGCATAGACTTATGCGCTCTGATATACTCCAGTAGCTCAGGCCTTCAGGCCTGAGACTATATCAGGGTTGCCCCCACCCTGTCCTCCCCCGCGAGGGGGGAGGGGGGAAAAGGAATTGCTCATCTAAGCCCTGATCTGCAGTTTCCGGAGGAACCATGCCTGAGAAGATATTCAACGTCATCGCCAATAAGCAGTTCCCCGCCGCATCCGGAAGAACCATCAAGAGTTTAAACCCCGCGAATACGGACGATTTGGTCGGTATCGCGCCCGCATCAGGCATGGCCGATGGCGATTTGGCGGTAAAGGCGGCAAGAAAGGCATTTGAGACGTGGAGGCTTTTCCCTGCCCCAAGGCGCGGCGAAATTATCTTTCGCGCCGCAGAGGCGCTCCTTAAAGCCAAAGACGAACTCGGCCGTCTCGTTACACGCGAGATGGGCAAGATACTTTCCGAAGGGCTTGGCGACGTTCAAGAGGCCGTTGACATGGCCTTTTACATGGCCGGAGAGGGGAGACGCCTTGACGGGCAGACCGTTCCGTCCGAGCTTTTTGACAAGGACTGCAAGTCCGCGCGCGTCCCCATTGGCGTTTTTGCGCTTATCACGCCGTGGAATTTTCCGATTGCCATACCCGCGTGGAAGATATTTCCGGCCCTCATCGCGGGCAATACCGTGGTCTTCAAGCCGTCGAGCTTCACGCCCGTTTGCGCCGCGAAACTCGTTGACATCATCATCGCCGCCGGGCTTCCTCCGGGGGTCTTAAATATAGTTCACGGCGCGGGCGACGAAACGGGCGAATATCTTGCGACGCACCATGACGTTGACGGCGTGTCGTTCACGGGTTCAACGGCCGTTGGAGAGAAGCTCGCGCGGGTCTGCGCGGGTAAGGACATATCATGCGAGATGGGCGGCAAAAACCCGATAATCGTAATGGACGACGCAAGGCTGGATTTGGCAATCGAGGGCGCGCTCTGGGCGGGCTTCGGCACGACAGGGCAGCGGTGCACGGCTGCAAGCAGGGTTATAGTCCATGAGAAGGTCTACGACAGGTTTTTAAAGATGTTCGTCGCAGCTGCAAAAACCTTGAAACTCGGTGACGGCCTTGCAAAGGGCACGCAAGTCGGGCCTTTGATAAACGAGACCCAGATGAATAAGGTCCTCTCGTACATCGAGATAGGCAAGAAAGAACGCGCCAATCTCGTGCTCGGCGGAAACAGGAAAAAAGACGGGGCATTCAGGAAGGGTTATTTCATCGAGCCGACGGTATTCGCCGACGTCAAGCCCGAGATGAGAATAGCCCAGGAGGAGATATTCGGGCCTGTCGTTTCGCTCATAAAGGCCAAAGACCTGAAAGACGCGATACGCATCGCAAACAACGTGGCATACGGCCTGTCCGCCTCGATCTACACGCAGGACGTGAATAAAAGCGCGATAGCAGAGCGCGATTTGGACGCGGGCATAGTCTACATAAACGCGCCGACCATCGGCGCGGAAATCCAACTTCCCTTCGGCGGCACGAAAAAAAGCGGTCTCGGAAGGAGAGAGGCCGGCGGAAGGGGCGGGGCCATTGACATGTTCACGAAGTGGAAGGTCGTGTACAGGGACTACAGCGGACGTCTGCAGAAGGCGCAGATTGATAAGGATTGATGGGTTAGGGAAAAACAGATTTCCCACCACGGAGCTTTCTGATATAATTCGTATTCCGCGCAGATTAACAAAGGGGAGGCAGACATGAACCCAGTTCATTTTACCGGAGAAGAGCTTATTGACATGGCCGTAAGGATCGAGGAGAACGGATTTAGGTTTTATACTGACGCGGCAAAGGCCGCCAAGTCTAAATCCGTCAAGGACACCTTTGCCATGCTGGCCGCCGAAGAAAAAGAGCACATAAAGATATTTGCGGCTTTCAGAAAACTCCTCTCGGACAAAGGCTCTTTCGGGTTCGACCCGTACGGCGAGGAGGCTGAGCTGTATTTGAAAGCACTTGCAGACTCGGAGGTCTTTACGAGGAGCGATGCGGGCGCAAAGCTCGCCGCAAAGGTCAAGGACGAAAGACAGGCGATAAACGCGGCCATATCCATGGAAAAGGACTCGCTCCTTTTCTACTACGAGATGCAAAAGATGATACGCGGCAAGGACAAGGTAGTCCTTGACAAGCTCATCGAGCAGGAGAGGGAGCACCTCCGTAAACTCACGGTACTCCAAAAAGACCTCGGCTGATAATACGGTTATCGGTGGCCGGTTATCGGTTATCAGTGAAGGTGGAAAATATTCGTCCTTGAACCGATAACCGTTTACTGATAACCGATAACTTATTTTCTTATAAGGAGTCCACAAGAGATGACCGACTACGTAAAGACCTATCCGTGTCCCTCGTGCAACGCTCAAGCCAGCGGCAGGGGGCATCTGTGCCACCCTTCAAATCCGGGTCTGCCTTATGTCTGCGAGTTTTGTAAAAAGACGGTCTCCAATGCGAGGCACGTCTGCAATTCGATGCTCGACAACATGGAGTACGTCTGCAAAAAATGCGGCCGCGTTGCCGTTTACGATTCGCAGCTCTGCGAACCCGTTCCCGTAGATGAAGACTGACTTCAATAAAAAGGCCAAAGGCCTCCTCACTCCGGCGCTCGTCTTTCATACCGATATAAACGCCAAAAGCGCAAAGGGCGTCTACGTCCATGCAGAGGGCGGTAGGCGGTACATGGACTTCACCTCGGGGCTTGCGGCGGCAAACATCGGTCACTGCCACCCTGCGGTCGTAAAGGCCGCAACGGAGCAGGCGGGCAGGCTCATCCATTCCGGCTGCATATTCCGTTACGAATCCGAGGTCGCGCTCGCAGGGAGGTTGAAAAGGATAACGCCCGCCGGAATAGAGATGTTTTTTTTCTCCAATTCCGGCGCGGAGGCGGTTGAGGGGGCGATAAAACTCGCGCGCTTTTATACGGGCCGACAGGGGATAATCGCGTTCACCGGAGGATTTCACGGACGGACGTTCGGCGCGTTGAGCCTCACGTCGTCGTCGGCTCGATACAGAAAACTTTATCACCCGCTCCTGCCGTCGGTCTTTCACGCGCCGTATCCGTATTGTTACCGCTGTCCGATGGGCAAGAATAGGGCGGCCTGCTCGATAGATTGCTTCGAATATCTCCGCAATAAAATCCTGCGTCACTTGATTACTCCGGAAGAGGTTGCCTGCGTCGTGATAGAGCCGGTGCTTGGCGAGGGGGGTTATTTCGTCCCGCCCGTGGATTACATGAAAAAGCTAAGAGACCTCTGCGCGAAAGAGGGGATACTTTTTATCGCCGACGAGGTGCAAACGGGTTTTGGACGCACGGGTAAATGGTTCGCCTGCGAACACTTCGGCATCAACCCGGACATTATCGTGATGGCAAAGGGCATCGCGTCGGGTCTTCCGTTGAGCGCCATCGGCGCGTCAAGGAAGATTATGTCGAAATGGCCCCCCGGGGCGCACGGCACCACCTTCGGCGGTAATCCCGTGTCCTGCGCCGCCGCTTGCGCGACCATAGACACGATTGAAAAAAAGAATATCCTCAAAAACGCGCAAGAGGTTGGGGGCTATGCCTTAAAGAGACTCAAGGCAATGCAGGCGCGGTGTCAGGCTATCGGGGACGTGAGGGGCTTGGGGCTGATGCTCGGCGTTGAATTCATTAAAAGCGAGAAGCAGATTCTTCGCTACGCTCAGAATGACCGCGCACCCGACAAGGCGCTTCTCGACCGCGTGATGAAGCGGTGTCTTAAAAAGGGCCTCATCATAGTCGAGTGCGGCGTGGACAAAAACGTAGCCCGCTTCATGCCGCCGCTTATAACGACAAAGGCGCAGATGGACGTTGCCCTCGGTATCTTCGAGGAGGCGCTTTTTGGGTAGCGCGGACGCATATAAAAAGGCCGCCCTCACTGTTGCAATTGCGGTTTACGTTTTTGTCGCAGCCCTTCTCATAGACCCCATTGCAGGCGGTATCCCGCAATTGGAATTCCTGACGGCCGCTTCGCGGTTTTTCAGTTTTATCGGCAACGGGATATTTCTCTTAGGCGTATCTATCGCCCTTTTCCTCGCCGGTTATCTTTTCAAACAAATTACTCTCAAAGAGACGGGGGCATACTGCGTCTTTTCCGCCGTTGTATCGGGCGTTGCCGCGCAGGTCTTCAAGACCGCCGTCGAAAGGCCTCGCGCCGCACATGCGGCGGGCGCAATCTTGAAATTACTCGACAACCCCGCGCTGTTTGATTTTACGGGAAAATTCAATTCCTTTCCGTCAGGCCACGCGACGGTCAGCTTCGCGCTCGCTTATGTCCTGTCAAAACGCCATCCGGCGTTTGCGCCATTTTTTTATATCGCGGCAATGCTCGTGGGGCTCTCGCGCATATACCTCGGCTCTCATTATCCGTCGGACGCAGCGGCAGGGGCCATACTCGGCATGATAACCGGATGGATAGTCTTGTCAGGCGTTAAATTGAAGCCCAGGCTCTTGACGGCGATTTTCGTCGGCCTCGTCGTCTTCATCTCTTTTTTCAAGAGCGGCGGGTTTTTCCTCTTCGACGTTGACGAAGCCGTATTTTCAGAGGCATCGAGGGAGATGTTGGAGACAGGCGATTTCATCACCCCGACATACAACTTGGAGCCGCGCTACGATAAGCCCGTCTTGATTTATTGGTTCATGGCGGCGTCATATAAGCTGCTTGGCATAAGCGAATTTTCCGCAAGGGCGGTCTCAGGTCTATTCGGTGTCTTGTTGGTGCTGATGACGTTCGCGTTCGTCAGGCGTATCCGAGGGCAGACCGAGGCGGTATTATCGTCCCTGATACTGCTCTTGAATATCGAGTTCTTCGTCTATTCCCACTCGGCGGTTACGGACATGGCGCTCGCGTTTTTTATAACCACCGCGCTCTATGCGTTCTACATAGGATGGGCGGAGAACGACCCGCGTTGGTTTGCGGGTTTTTGGGCGGCCTCGGCCTTGGCCGTCCTCACAAAAGGCGCTATAGGGCTGCTATTTCCGGCGGCTGCGGCGTTTTTATTTCTGATTGTCTCACGGCAATTGACGCGGTTAAAAGAAGTCTTGAGGCCCGCGCATTTAGCGCTATTTTTCATCGTAGCCGCGCCGTGGTTCGCGACGCAGTTCTACGTCAACGGCTGGGATTTTTTCAACGCCTTCATCGTAAAGCATCACATAAGGCGCTACTCGGACGTGATATCGAGCCATTCGGGACCGGTCTATTTCTATATCGGCATACTCTCCCTCGGTTTTTTTCCGTGGGCCGCGTTCCTGCCCGGGGCGTTGTGGAGGAGTTTTAAAGAAAGGGCTAATCCTCAATCGAGGCTTTATGCGTTGTGCGCCGTTTGGTTCATCTTCGTGCTTGTCTTTTTTTCGATATCGCGGACAAAGCTGCCAAACTATATCTTTCCGCTTTTGCCTGCGGCCTCGCTCCTTGCCGGAGGGGTTGTCGCTGATATTTATAATAACGGGACGGTCAGGGGCAGGGGGGGGCTATACGGCATGGCGGGTCTTTCGTTTGTTTTTGGCGCTGCGCTGTTTACCATGCCGTTTATCGAGCTCAAATCGCCCGTAAAGATTGACGCCTACGTCTTCTTCGCGCTCGGTGCGATATTTATTTTGACCGCCTTTTTTTCGGCCGCGGCATTGTATCGTCCAAAGTTTTCTCTTTTTGCCGTTGCCGGCCTGACGGCCCTTTTGATTATCGTCCTTCGCATGTATGCCGTGCCGCCGGTTGCCGCAGCCCTTCAAAAAGACCTCTACGTTCTATCCTCTTATGCGAGAGGCTGCGAATCCAACGTTACGCTCATGTCTTACGAGTTAAATAAACCAAGCATCGCTTTCAATGCCCGCAGGATTGCGCCAAAGGTTGAAAAGGCGGCCCAGTGCGACATCACTGAGGCAAAAAAACGCGGCCCTGTGCTCGTGATTACCGAGACCTCAAGGGTCGGGGAGTTGAAAGGATTTGGTGATTTGAAAGTTATTTCAACGCAGGGCAAATATACGCTCATCGGCAACGCCGTTTGCGGCAAGGGAATAACCCCCCCCTCAGCCTTGACGGAGGTTGTCATCCGGTTGTAAACTCATGCCATGAAGAAAAATTGCATCATAATGGGCGCGGCTGGCAGGGATTTTCACAACTTCCTCATGCTCTACCGCGACGACATGGAGTTTCGCGTGGCGGCATTTACCGCGGCGCAAATACCGTTTATCGAAAGGCGCGTCTTTCCCCCTGAGCTTGCCGGTCCGTTTTATCCGAAAGGCATCCCCATATATCCCGAAGAGATGCTCGCCGAGTTGATAAAAAAAGAAAAGATAGACACGGTGGTTTTTTCTTACAGCGACGTATCGCACGAATACGTCATGCACAGGGCGTCTCTCGTTACCTCTCTCAACGCTGATTTTGTCCTTATCGGCGCGGAAAAGACGATGCTGAAATCTTCCAAGCCCGTTATCTCGGTCTGCGCCGTGAGGACCGGCTGCGGCAAAAGCGGGGTTGGGCGCATAATCGCAAAAGAGATAAAAAATTCGGGTCTGCGCCCCGCGGTTATCCGACATCCCATGCCCTACGGCGACCTTTTAAAGCAACGGTTGCAGAGGTTCGCAACCTTAGTTGACCTTGATAATGCGAACTGCACCATCGAGGAGAGGGAGGAATATGAGCCTCTAATCGAGGCCGGGTTCACGGTCTTCGCCGGGGTTGACTACAAAGAGATTCTCTTCAAGGCCGAGCGCGAGGCCGACGTAATTATTTGGGACGGCGGCAACAACGACCTGCCTTTCATAAAGCCGGATATTGAAATCGTCGTCGTTGACCCTTTGCGCCCCGGGCATGAGACGAGTTACTACCCCGGAGAGGCGAACTTGAGGAGGGCGCATATCGTCGTTATCAATAAGGCCGACAGCGCCAAACCCGAAGACATTGCGCTTGTTGCCGACAACGTCAAGGCGATAAACCCGGATGCACGGATTATACGGACTTCATCCGAGGTATTCGTAGACGGCGATATAAAAGACAAAGACGTGCTTGTCGTGGAAGACGGGCCCACGCTTACGCACGGCGGCATGAGTTTCGGCGCGGGTATCGCGGCCGCAAAAAAATACGGCGCGCGGCCGGTAGACTGCGCCGAATACGCCGCAGGCAGCATAAGGGAAACGCTGAAAAAATTCCCTCATATCAAAAATCTCCTTCCTGCGATGGGTTATTCAAAAGAGCAGGTCATGGGGCTTGAGGAGACCATCAACTCCACTCCGTGCGACGCGGCGCTTATTGCCACACCCGCGGACATTACCAAGCTCATTGACATCAAAAAACCCGTCTTCCGTGTGCGTTACAAAATCGCGGACATGGATGAGCCGGGGATAAAGGGCGCGGTTGCCGAATTTTTAAAGAGGGTTATTCCCCGGTTGAGGGTTAAGTGAGACCGCTATTCCCGTTGGCGGGCAGATATATCGCGGGCACGGAAATCGAGGATGCCGTCGAGGCCGCGCGAAGGCTGAACTCAGAGGGCATAATGGCGGCGATTGACAACCTCGGAGAGAACGTCCGCACGGAGGCGAAGGCCGCCCAATCCGTTTCCGAATATCTAAAACTCCTCGACGCCATAGTGAAAAGGGGCGTTGGCTCATCCGTATCTTTAAAGTTAACGCATTTAGGACTCGACGTGTCGGGAGACGTTGCTTATGAAAACGCCGAGGCAATAGTTAAAAAGGCGCTTGCCGCCGGAATCTCGGTGCGCCTCGACATGGAGGGCGCGGCATACACACAGAGGACGCTCGACGTATTTTTCAAGCTGCGCTCAAGATACGAGAACGTCGGCGTCGCAATACAGAGTTATCTCAGGCGAAGCGCGGCGGACGTTGCGGCCATTATCGCGGCAAAGGGGAGTGTGCGCCTCGTGAAGGGGGCGTATAAAGAGCCTCCTCAAATCGCCTTTCCCGATAAAAAAGACGTGGACGCGAATTTCCTAAAACTTATGCAGGGGCTTCTTTTAAACGGCAAAATGCCCGCGATTGCCACCCACGACGAGTCTCTGGTAAACGGCGCGATAACCTTTGCCGAGGCCAATAAAATTCCCAAAGACGCATTCGAGTTCGAGATGCTCCTCGGCATCAAAAGAGGACTTCAAAGAGACCTTGCAGACAGGGGTTTTCGCGTGCGGGTCTATGTGCCCTACGGCAAGAACTGGGGGCCATACACCTTGAGGCGTCTGCGCGAGAGGAAGGAGAATATCTGGTTTGTTCTGAAAAATTTAATACCCCTCTTTCGGGGGAACCACACGAAGTGTGGGTCTGGCGCCAAGGGGCGCGGGTCGGATGGGCTGGGGAGATTATTTTCGGAGGCTTCATGGAAAATCAAGAGATAGCGCGGATATTTTCAGAGATAGCCGACCTCCTCGAGATAAAGGGCGGCGACCCGTTCCGCATCCGTTCTTACAGAAACGGCTCCGTCGTCATCGAGGGGCTTACCGAGAGCTTGAAATCACTATACGAAAAGGGCGCGAAGGGGCTTGAAGGCATACCCGGCATCGGTCTGAGCCTGCGCGAAAAGATAATCGAGATGCTCGACGCCGGCAAATGCAAATACCATGACGAGCTTCTAAAAGAACTCCCTGCCGGGATATTGGATTTACTCAAGGTCTCTGGAGTCGGCCCTAAAAAGGCCGCGCTCCTTTATAAGGAGCTTGGCGTTGCAAGCGTTAACGAACTTGAAAAGGCGGCCAAAGGGCACAAACTGCACGACCTGCCCGGTCTCGGAGAAAAGTCCGAGCAGAATATCATCAAGGCCATCGCCGGACTAAGGGCGGTATCCGGCAGGTTCAATCTCCATGTTGCTCTCTCTCATGCCGAAGACTTTAAGGCGTATCTGAAAAAAATCCCCGGCGTTTCCACGGTTGAGTCTGCGGGGAGTCTCAGGCGTTGGAAAGACTCCTTAGGCGACCTCGACATACTCGTAATCGCCAAAGACCCTGTAGTTGTGATGGACGCATTCGTAAACCATCCCGACGTGAAGGATGCAATCTCGAAAGGCGAAACAAAATCGTCCGTAACTCTTAAATCCGGTTTGCAGGTTGACCTGCGCGTGCTTGAGAAAAAGACATTCGGCGCGGCGTGGCAATACTTCACCGGCTCTAAGGAGCACAATATCGCGCTGCGTGACAGGGCAAAACGAATGGGTTTGAAGATAAACGAATACGGCGTTTTTACGGAAAAAACCGGCAAGCGGATTGCGGGCGAGACCGAGGAAGACGTTTATAAAAGCGTGGGCCTGCCGTGGATTCCGCCGGAACTTCGTGAAAACCGGGGTGAGATTGAGGCTGCGGAAAAGGGGGGGCTGCCCGATCTTCTCGAGGTCTCGGACATCAAGGGAGACCTCCACGTTCACACTATGGAGAGCGACGGGTCTAACACGCTTGAAGAGATTGCCGCTGCCGCGATGAAGTTTGGGTACCAGTATGTTGCGATAACCGATCACTCAAGGGCGGTCGGAATAGCGCACGGGCTTGACGAGGCGCGCGCGCTCAAACAAATAGAGGCGATAGATGCGTTTAACGAAAGGCTGAAAAAATCCGGCAAGAAGTTCAGGTTTTTAAAAGGCGCGGAGGTTGACATACGCGCAGACGGAACGCTTGACCATAGCGACAGGGTATTGTCAAAACTCGATTGCGCGGTCGGTGCAATCCATTCGGGTTTTAACATGAGCTTGGCTGACATGACCGGACGGATAATAAAGGGGATACAAACGGGCAAACTCAACATACTCGCGCACCCCACGGGCAGGCTCATCGGCGTGCGTGAGGCGTATCAGGTGGACATGGAGGCAGTGATGGATGAGGCCAAAAAACACGGCGTGGCGTTAGAGCTTAATTCATACCCCGAAAGACTCGACTTAAACGACGTGTATTGCAAGAGGGCCAAGGAAAAGGGGCTCCTCGTCGCAATCTCGACGGATTCGCACTCGATTGCGCACCTGTCCAATATCGCCTACGGAGTCCACGCCGCCAGAAGGGGATGGCTTGAGAAAAAAGACGTTTTGAACACGAGGGGGCTGAAGGAGGTGAGGGGGCGCTGAGAAAAGTCTGATAGGTGTTGTCTGCGTCTTTGCGAATATAAGGAATTGAAAAACGCCTACCGTTCCTGATATACTCCTGTTAAAGAAACGAAAAGGGACACGGTATTTCAGCGCCCTTGAATGTGAAGCCTTTGAAATTTTTCAAGGGCAAGGGAAATTGGTTTTTTGTTAAAATGGGTCTATCATGAAACAATATGAGTCTGTCATAAAGGTGATGGAAAATAATGGCGGTTACGCCACCTTGGGATTTCTTAACCGGCATGTTGATGTGTCTAATTGGAAAACTAAAACTCCATTTGCTTCGATACGAAGGATTGTACAGGATGAAAAGTATTTTTTTAAAATACGACCAGGATTATGGGCACTAAAGGAATTTGAAAAACAAGTTCTCTCTAAATTCGAATTAACAGCCAAAAATAAGACAGATAGCGATGATAAGTTTAACCATTCATATTATCAAGGGCTGTTAGTTGAAATCGGAAACTTAAAAGGTTACGTCACCTACGTTCCACCGCAGGATAAAAACAAGCGTTTTCTTGATAAGCCGCTCGGTTCTATTTCAAGGGTTGAGACGATTTTTGATTTCACATATGACTCAATTGTCAATCGAGCCAAGACAGTTGACGTTATTTGGTTTAATGACAGAAAGTTGCCTTATTCGTTTTTTGAGATAGAACATTCGACAAATATTCAAAATTCTCTCTTAAAGTTTAACGACCTACAAGATTTTTATTCGCAATTTTACATCGTTAGCGACAGCAGGAGAAAAAAAGAATTTAATATGAAAATCCACTACGATGCTTTCAAAGAAATCAAAGAGAGGATACGTTTTATCGACTACGATTTTGTATCTAACCTCCACACCAAATCTTTTGAATTAGCTTCTATCGGCGACTTATGAAAAATTCTTTACAACATCAATGCGATTTAATTTATTCTTTTTTTAGGACTACAACCGAACCATTTGACGGCTTAGAGTGGAATGGCCGCACATTGCTCATTATTCTTAAAGAAAAAATTATTGAGCGATACACTTACAGAGATTTAAAGGAATTGATAAGTGATTTTTGATAAGCGCCCCCTCCTTCCCACGCTCCACTCATGTGAACGATAACCCCCCTCACTTCTCCTTCAGCGTCCTTATCCCGTCGTCAATCTTCTTCTTCACGTCTTTCAGTTTGTCGAGGTTTTTGAGGA
>JACRCC010000041.1 GCA_016234405.1 Deltaproteobacteria bacterium
ATGGCAAAGAAAAAGGCGCTCATAACGGGCATCACCGGGCAGGACGGCTCGTATCTCGCGGAACTCCTCCTCGAAAAAGGTTACGAAGTCCACGGCATGGTGAGGAGGGCGTCCGTGGAGCGGTACGAGAGGATAGAGCACATAAGAGACAGGCTCAATATCCTTCAGGGCGACCTCACGGACCAGTCCTCGCTCGACGAGGCGATTCGAACCATACAGCCCGACGAGGTCTACAACCTCGCGGCCCAGTCCTTTGTGCCGACGTCATGGAATCAACCGCTCCTAACCGGGGACGTTACGGGCCTCGGCGCAACGCGCATCCTTGAGGCATTAAGGAAGTTCAAAAAAGACGCGCGGTTCTATCAGGCCTCATCGTCCGAGATGTTCGGCAAGGCGGCCGAGACGCCTCAGACCGAGAAGACCCCTTTTCATCCCCGAAGCCCTTACGGGGTGGCCAAGGTCTACGCGCATTACATAACCCTGAACTACCGCGAGAGTTTCGGGATGTTCGCCTGCTCCGGGATACTCTTCAACCACGAATCACCCAGACGCGGGCTCGAATTCGTCACAAGAAAGATTACCCGCGGCGCCGCGGCCATCAAGCTCGGACTTGCAAAGGAGTTGAGGCTCGGCAATCTCGACGCCAAGAGAGATTGGGGTTTTGCCGGTGATTACGTCGAGGCCATGTGGAGGATGCTCCAAGAGAAAACGCCCGACGATTACGTGATAGCGACCGGCGCCACCCACACGGTCGAGGAGTTCGTTGCAACGGCATTCGGACACGCGGGACTCGATTGGAAGAAATACTGCGTAATAGACCCTAAGTTCATAAGGCCCGCCGAGGTTGACCTTCTTTTAGGTTCTCCCGCTAAGGCCGGAGAAAAATTCGGCTGGAAGCCAAAGGTCGGCTTCCATGAGCTTGTAAAGATGATGGTGGATTCGGACATAAAGGCGCTCAAGCAGCTCAGGCCGTAGCTCAGGCCGTAGCTCAGGCCTTCAGGCCTGAGGTCTGAGCATATCAGGGCTAAAGCCCTGAGCTACGCATATCAGGACTAAAGCCCTGAGCTACGCATATCAGGGCTAAAGCCCTGAGCTACGCATGTCAGGGCTAAAGCACGGTGCGCATATTCGCGGGATGGGCAAAATGGGTAAAAGAGTCCTTATAACAGGCGCAGCCGGTTTTGCGGGTTCGCACCTCGCCGAGCGTCTGTGCGCCGGCGGTCACGAAGTCATAGGCACGCACCTTGACGACAACGTCGAGAACGTATCGGGGTTGGCCGGATTGAAGCTCGTCAAGTGCGACCTTCTTGATAATGCGCTCTTAACCTCCGTCATAAAGGACGTTAGGCCGGATGTCATATTTCACCTTGCGGCGCAGTCTTCTCCTTCCATCTCATATTCCAATCCCGCCGAAACGCTCAGGGTCAATATCTTTTCCACCTTGAATCTCTTCGAGGCCCTGGCAAACAACAGCACGGATACGGTCGTTATTAACGCCGGCTCAGGCGACGAATACGGAGAGGCGGCGGAGCATGAGATGCCCCTATCCGAGACTTCGGAGCTCCGGCCAGCAAACCCGTATGCGCTGAGTAAAGTGGCGGTTGACCTCATGGCGTATCAGTATTGGAAGTCGCGGGGAGTCAAGGCAGTAAGGTGCAGGCCGTTTAATCACTTAGGGCCGAGGCAATCCCCGAACTTCGCGGCCTCGTTCTTTGCAAAGCAGACAGCCGAGATAGAGGCAGGGTTGAACCCCGAGAACGTCATTAAGGTCGGCAACCTCGAAGGGAGCAAGGATTTTCTCGACGTGAGGGACGTGATTAGCGCGTATGAACTCCTCATGGACAAGGGCGTCTACGGAGAGGTCTATAACGTCTGTTCCGGCAAGGCGATAAAGATACGTTTCATTCTCGAAACGCTCCTCGCCATGTCGAGCGAAAAAATTGAAGTCGTTCAGGATGCGCAACGGATGCGAGGAGCGGAGGCCAAGTCCGTCTGGGGTTCTAACGCTAAAATCAGGAACCTCGGATGGGTGCCTGTTCATTCCGTCGCCGACGGACTCAAGATGGTTCTTGATTATTGGCGCGGCAAGCTGCGAAGAGCGGCGCAGTAGAGGCATTAGAGGAGAAAGTTTTGAGGATAGGCATAAACGCCCTTTATCTGATACCCGGCCGCGTGGGGGGGAGCGAAATATATTTAAGGAACATCTGTAAGCAGTTCAACGCCCTTGCCGGGGCACACGACTTCGTTATATTCGTAAATAAAGAAAGCTCCGGCGTCTTCGAGGCGATAGCGCCTCGGGTAAGAGTGGTGGAGTGCGCCGTTCGGGCTGAGAATAGACCCGCAAGGATACTCTGGGAGCAGTTCGTCCTCCCGTTTCAAACGAAGGGGCACAGGCTCGACGTCCTCTTGTCCGCCGGGATGACCGCCCCCTTTATCTGCCCGGTCCCGTCTTATGTAATGATATACGATCTGCAGCACGTGAATATGCCCAGGAATTTTTCATGGTGGTATCTTTTATTTTTAAAGGGCATTATCTATCTGAGCGCAAAATCCGCAGACGGGATACTTACGCTCTCCGAGAAGTCTAAAAACGACATTATAAGGCATTATGGGATTAAAGGAGAAAAGATAACGGTAACGTATCTCGCGGCGGATGGAAACGTCTTTTTCAGACGCGCGCCGGAAGAGGCGGCGGCCGTAAGAAAAAAATACAACCTCCCCGAGCGTTTTATCCTCTACATCGCATCATCCTTGCCGCACAAGAACTACGGCAGGCTTCTGGAGGCGTATAAGCGCGTGAAGGAAAAGGAGGCCGGCGTAAAGTTGGTGCTCATAGGCGCCAGAGATTACGGGTTCGAGGCGATAGAGAAAAAGATAGCGGCCCTCGGCCTCGGCAAAGGCGTGGTTTTCCTCGGGTGGCTTCCGTTTGAGGACATCCCGGCGATATATTCCGCCGCAGAGGTCTTTGTCTTTCCGTCGCTGCACGAGGGGTTCGGCATACCGGTTATCGAGGCGTTTTCCTGCGGAGCGCCCGTCGTATGCTCGAAGGTCGAGCCTGTTGGCGAAGTCGCCGGAGGCGCCGCCTTGCTCGTAGACCCGCTTGATACCGATGAGATGGCAGGACGAATACTTGAGGTCTTGAGAGACGCAGAACTCAGGGAAAAACTCATACGGGACGGTTTTACAAGGGCGGCCGAGTTCAGCTGGGAAAAAACGGCGAGGGATACCCTCTCCGCGATAAACGTCTTTTATTCCGCTCGCTGATTGGGGGCGCGCAATGGCTGAAGCGATTGTTTCGATAATCGTCGTCAACTGGAACGGGCTCAAGTTTCTCGATAAATGCCTTTCCTCAATCTTCACGCAGAAGTTTGCGCGGTCGCCCTGGCGGTTTGAAGTCGTCTTCGTGGACAACGGTTCAACGGACGGCTCGGTCGAGTTTGTCAAGGGGCGTTTTCCGGCCGCGAGGGTGATAGAAAACGGCTCGAATCTCGGGTTTGCAAAGGCCAATAATCAAGGCATTGCGGCATCCGGCGCCAAGTTCGTTCTTACGCTCAATAACGACACCGAGCTTTCTTCGGGGTTTCTCGATAATCTCCTTCAGGCTGCAAACAGGGGGGACTTGGGCGTTGGCATGTGGGCGCCCAAGATACTTTCGATGGAGACGGCGCGCCTTATAGACTCCGTCGGGGGACTTCTCATATATCCGGATGGGCTTGCCCGCGGCAGGGGGCGGCTTGAAAAGGACACTGGACAGTATGACGGCATCAAAGAGATTTTTGCGCCGAGCGCGTGCGCGGCGCTTTACTTGAGGACGATGCTCGATTCGGTCGGGCTTTTTGACGAGGATTATTTCGCGTACTGCGAGGACACTGACCTCGGTTTTAGGGCACGGCTTGCGGGTTGGAAGGCCGTGAGCGCGCCCGAGGCCGTGGTATATCATTACTATTCTGGGACGAGCGGCAGGTATACGCCTTTCAAGGCGTATCTCGTCGAGCGCAATAGAATTTATACTGCGATAAAGAACCTCCCCTTATCGTATTTAGCGGCAAGCTTTTTTTATACGGCATGGCGTTATATCGTTCAGGCGTACGGCGTTTTCGCGGGTAAAGGCGCGGGCGGCCGGTTTTCCGCCGAAGGCTCGCGCCTCGAACTCGTGTATATTCTTTTCAAGGCCTACGCACATGCGGCGGCGAATCTGCCGTCTTTACTCAAAAAACGCTCCGTCATACGGCAAAAAATAAAGGCAACGTCCGCCGATGTGCGGACGTGGTTCAGAAATTCGGGCATCGCGGCGGCCGCGCTTGTCTTGAAGGATTGAACGCGCAAGGGCATTGAAGGAAAGATTGAAATGGATTATATTAAATTTGCGTCTACTCAATGAAAACGATTAAAAAAATATCCGTTAAAAATAAAAAGGCCGATGGCGCAAAACCCGTTGTCTACGCCGCCATCCTCGCCGGCGGCATAGGCAGCCGTTTCTGGCCTTTGAGCAGAGAGACCACGCCTAAGCAACTTCTGAAGGTCGTGGGCGACGAGAGCCTTCTTAAACTCACCATAAAGAGGCTTAATCCGCTCATCCCTCCGGACAGGGTCATGATAGTCACCAACGCGCGTCAGGCCGAGATAATAAGATTGCACCTTTCCTACGAAGGCCATGCCATGAACCCGGGTTACATAGTCGAGCCAATGGGCAAGAATACCGCCCCTGCGATAGGGCTTGCCGCGATGGAGTTGTATAACAAAGACCCTCATGCGGTTATGGCCGTTTTGCCGGCTGACCATATCATCGAGGACGGAGGGCCGTTCAGGAGAGCGCTCAAGGCCGCCATAGCCTGCGCCGAAAAGGGGCATCTCGTAACATTCGGGGTAGTCCCCGCTTACCCTGAGACCGGCTACGGCTACATAAAGGCCGGTACAAAGGCGGTTGAGAAGATTGGCGGCTTTGGTATAAGAAAGGTCGAGAGGTTCGTCGAAAAGCCCAACATCAAAAAGGCGAAGGAGTATCTGAGGGCCGGGGGGTATTTTTGGAACAGCGGCATATTCGTCTGGAAGGCCGCGCGGATATTGGAGGAGATAGCCAAGCACCTGCCGGACATATACGCGAGACTTACGGAGATAAGGGGCGGCGCTGAGATTACCGGGGCCTACGCCGCGATAGAGGCCGTCTCCATAGACCACGGCATACTCGAAAAGGCCGAAGACGTGGTCGTCATCCCGGCCGATTTTCCGTGGTCCGACATGGGCAGCTGGAATTCTTTTGCCGGCGTGTTGCCGCCGGATGAAAACGGAAACATCGTAAAAGGCAGGGTGGTTGACATCGAGAGCAGCAATTCCATCATCCTGGGCTGTGACAGGGTCGTTGCCACCATCGGGTTAAAGGACATGATACTCGTGGATACGCCGGATGCCACGCTTGTATGCCCCAAGGACCGGGCGCAGGAGGTCAAAGACGTGGTAAGCGTCTTGAAAAAAAAGGGGTTTGCGGAGCACGAAATCCACCGGACGGTCGAGAGGCCGTGGGGCGCATATACGCTCCTTGAGCAAGGGGAAGGCTACAAGATAAAAAAGATACTGGTGAAACCCGGCAGACGTCTCTCCCTTCAGACGCACAAGGGCAGGAGCGAGCACTGGGTCGTCATAAGCGGCGGTGCGCGGGTTCAGCGCGGAGAAGAGACCGTTGACGTCGGCGTAAACCAGTCCACCTACATCCCGCGCGGCGTGAAGCACAGGCTTGAAAACGCGGGAACTACGCCCCTTGAAATAATAGAGGTTCAAAACGGCGAGTACGTGGAAGAGGACGACATCGTGCGGTTCGACGACGATTTTGAGCGTGACTGAAAATCCGTCCGCGTGCGGGCGCGGCAAGGAGGCAAAAAAATGGTGAAACGTCTTACAATATTCGTCATAGCCGTCTTATTGACGGCCATCGGCGCCGGGGTCGTCTATGCAGCCGAAGACTGGCGGTTTTTTCACAGCTCCAGCACTGACAACACCATGCTCTACTACGATTTTGAAAGCATGGTCTCACCCGCCAAGAACGTCATAAACGTCTGGATAAAGCAGGAGGTGAGGGGCAAGATTTATTCCTTCGCCCTCTGGGAGGTGAGCTGCGGAGAGAGAAAAATCCGCACCCTCATTAAGCACGGATACGACGGCGTAAACGGGGGGATAATAGAGCTGCCGAATTCGGACGAGACGTATCCGACAAAATTTGCATACATCGTCCCTGAGACGCTCGAGGCGAAGCTTGCGAAGATAGTATGCCCGAGAAGGGGCGGGCTGAATTAGCAGGCTGCGGCGTAAAATTCCTTTAAAAGGTTATTACAGGCCATGTCATCCCCGGATAACGGAAACGGAAAACGCGAGCAGTGGAAGTCCCGCTGGGGGCTTATCCTTGCGATGGCCGGCAACGCCATTGGTCTGGGTAATTTTTTGAGGTTCCCTGTTCAGGCGGCCTCCAACGGCGGCGGGGCATTCATGATACCGTATTTCGTCTCGCTCGCGCTCTTGGGCATCCCGCTCATGTGGATCGAGTGGGGCATCGGCAGATACGGCGGCACGCTCGGGCACGGCACTGCGCCGGGGATGTTCGACGCCATGTGGAAGTCCCGCGGCGCAAAGTATGTCGGTATCCTCGGCGTATTCCTGCCGCTCGTAGTCCTCGTATATTACATCTTCATCTGCTCGTGGACGCTGGCCTTCAGCGTCTTTTCGGGCCTCGGCATGTATCCGTTGCCGGGAGAGGGCGTTTCGGCCTTGTCCACTCAGGCATATCTTGCGCCTTATCGGACATACCTCTACGACTTCATCGGGGCGGCCGGGTCAGGCCGGTTTTTCTCTCCAACGCCTGTTGCGTATTTCTTTTTCATCATAACGCTCGGTTTTGGGATATGGATACTCGCAAAGGGGGTATCCGCGGGCATCGAGGTTTTGAATAAGATAGCCATACCCGCGCTTTTTGCCATTGGTTTTATTTTGTTCATAAGGGTCTTGACGCTCGCGTCGCCCACGGGAACGGATACGGCTGGCGCGGAGAAGGGGTTGGCCTTTTTGTGGGAGCCGGATTTCAGCGGGCTTACGAGCGCCAAGGTGTGGCTCGCGGCCGCGGGTCAGGTTTTTTTCACGCTGTCGCTCGGCATGGGCGCGATTATGACGTATGCGAGCTACGTGAAAAAAGACGAGGACATCGCGCTTGACGGATTAACCACCGCCGGGCTTAACGAATTCGCGGAGGTCATATTCGGCTCGACCATAGCCATAACCTCCGCCGTAATCTTCTTCGGCGTTGACGGGGCGCGCTTGATTGCCGATGACGGGGCCTTCAGCCTCGGCTTCATTAGCATGCCCGCGATATTCTCGCACATGCGCCTCGGCCAGTTCTTCGGGTTCATCTGGTTTCTACTCCTTTTTTTCGCGGGCATCACGTCGGTTGTGGCGTTGGCGCAGCCCGCCGTTGCTTTCTTTGAAGATGAGTTCGGATGGTCACGGAGAAAGTCCGTTACAATTCTCGGTGTGTTCTTTTTCATCTCCGCGCATCTCCCGATGCTCGTCAAGGGCAGTCTCGACGAGTTGGATTTTTGGGCCGCCACCCTCGGCCTTGTGGTTTTGTCGCTCTTCGAGGTCATCATATTTTTCTGGATATTCGGCTCGAAAAAGGCGTGGGAGGAGATGACCAGAGGCGCGCACATAAAAATTCCCCGGGTCTTTTACTACATAATGAAATACGTAACGCCCGCGATACTCATCGTGATACTCGCGGCATGGTCGTATGAGCAGCTGCCCGCCGTGCTTGCAAAGACCGATTTAGGCGTCTGGGCTGCCAGGATATTCCTTGCGTTGGTTTTGCTTGTCCACGTAATCGCGGTAAGGGCCGCGTGGAAGAAGAGGAGGCGGCAATGAGCGTCTGGGGCTGGCTCTTTTTGGCGTCCTCGTGGGGCGGGGTTGCCATCCTTTGCGCGTATTGCCTGAAGAAGGTCTTTAGTAAGTCCGATTAATCCCCTTTCGGGGTTTAATTCCCCGCGGCTTGCCGCGAGGCTTCTGAACTAAGTTGTCTTTGGATACCTCGCTGCTTGCGGCGGGGTTGTTCATTCCGTGCCGCGCGTATACTCCTTTTTTGCGCGCCGTTTTTCCTCCTTTCTCCTCCTGTGTCCGATAATCGCTTTTTTTACGATGAAGTAGGCGGCTGCGGTAAACGTTGTCGAGAGGACGAGATTTCCGGCGATGTATATCATGGTCACGCGGCCAAAGTTCCAGAGGGCCCCTTCACCGTTGCCGCCGGTTATCGCGTTCACTATAACCGAGGAGTCTTCGTTGAATATGGCCGCGCCGATAACCGCGCTCAAGGTCCAGAAAAATACGGACGTGAGCGGGTTCATGATGAGGCTCCCGATGACCGAGGCGGCCTTGTTGGCCTTGAGGACGAAGGCGGCCGCGAGGGCAAGGAGGCTGCCCGCGCCGAAGGTCGGGAATATCCCCATGAATACGCCTATGGCCGCGCCGCGGGCTATCCTCTCCGGCGGGTCGTCGAGGCGCAGTATTTTGAAGTAGTGATACCTAATTCGCCGTTTGAGCTTAACGAGCGGATGGTTTTTTGAATTTTTTGCATTGTTCTTCGTCTGCATGGGCTTCCCGTGCGCCGGGTATTATATTATTGCATGGAATCGGGGCGGTTGTGAAGGGTTTGGGTTTACCTAATAACATGACAAATAAGATGCTTTTAGTCCTGAAAATGGTTTGAAATCGTATCGTAAAAGGGTATACTATACAGACTAACTTTGAGGCCGCTTTTTGCGGCGATTAAATTAAGGGGAGGACAGCGATGCAGCAGGCAAACGTTCTTGAGAAAAAAGAATTCAAGGGTGACGCGGTCAACAAGGTTACGTACGTCAAGACCGACCAGATAGCGCAGGACACGTATTACTTCAAGCCCGGTCAGGTGCTCGCGTACCACAGGCACCCTGAAGGAGACCAGGTCTTTTTCGTGCACGAAGGCGAGGGGACGTACTTTGAAGACGACGGCAACGGAAAAGAGATTTCAGCGGTCCTCAAGGCCGGGGTGGTTGTCGTCGCCCCAAAGGGCGTCTGGCACAAGGTAATAGCCAAGACCAACCTCGTGGTCTCTCAGGCCACGCGCCAGCCCGCGGGCATGGAGAAGAGGTAGGGGAATTCGTCATAGGCAAAAACATGCGGCGATGGCCTTTGGCCATCGCCGCATGTTGCTTTTAAAAACGACGTTACTTCCCGCCGTACCTGTTCGTTATCGGCATCCTTCTGTCTTTTCCAAGACCTCTCGGCGTTATCTTTATGCCCGGCGGGGCCTGGCGGCGCTTATACTCGCTCGAGTCCACCATGCGAATCACCTTTTTGACGAGAGATTTTCCAAACCCCATCGCGGTAATTTCTTCAAGACTCAAGTCCTGCTCGACGTAGGCCTTCAATATCTTATCGAGTAAGACATACGGCGGCAGGGTGTCCTGATCCGTTTGCCCTGGCTTCAGCTCAGCCGTCGGCGCCTTGGTAAAGACGCGGCGCGGTATCGGCGGAGTTTTGAAAAATTTATTTATGTCAGCCGCCACGTCATAGACCACGGTCTTAGGCACGTCTTTGATGACGGCGAACCCTCCGGCCATGTCTCCGTAAAGGGTCGCGTAGCCCACGCTCAACTCGCTCTTATTTCCGGTCGTCAAGACGAGCCAGCCGAACTTGTTGCTGAGCGCCATGAGGACGTTGCCCCTGATGCGCGCCTGCAGGTTCTCCTCGGTAGTGTCAACGCCAAAACCCTTGAACGCGGGCCTGAGAGCGGCGCGGTATTCATCGTAGAGGCCGTTAATGGGAACGGTCATTATTTTTATGCCGAGATTTTTTGCGAGAGTAGTTGCGTCCTCGAAGCTCTTTTTCGAGGTATACCTCGATGGCATGAATACGCCCGTGACGCTTTCGGCCCCGAGCGCGGCAACGGCGACAGACGCCGCAACGGAAGAATCTATCCCGCCGGAGAGGCCCGCGCACACGCGCTTAAAACCGTTTTTTACGACGTAGTCCCGCGTGCCGAGGATGAGCGCCTCGAGGATATCCGTCGGGTAATAGAGGTGCATGACGCTGCGCGCCGGCAGGGGCGGTCTTTTTGATTTCGGCTTGAAGCCCTTGACTATAATCTCGCGCAGTCCCTTCGCCGCTCTCTTGCGGGTTGAAACCGGCAAATCAAAATCGTGAAGGATCAGATCCTCCTCAAAGGAACCCCCCCGCGCAACGACCAGTCCCTTGGGGTCGAGCATGAGACCGTTTCCGTCAAAGACAAGCTCGTCCTGGCCGCCCACGGCGTTATTGTAGGCTATCGCAACCGAATTGTCGGAAGAACGCTCCGAGAGCATCTCTTCGCGCATGAGGGTTTTTCCTGAGTGGAAGGGAGAGGCGTTGATGTTTGCGATGAGCGACGCCCCCGCCCTTGCCTGCATCCTCACCGGGCCTTCGGGCCGCCAGATGTCCTCGCATATCTGAACGCCTATCGAGACACCGCCGAGCCTCACGTTGAGGGCAGTTTTTCCGGGGCGGAAGTATCGCTTCTCGTCGAAGACGCCGTAATTGGGCAAAAAGATTTTATGGTATTTGTCGAGAATCTTTCCGTTGTGGACCACGGCGGCCGCGTTGTATATGGCGTTGGTCCCGTCAACGAAGCCGATGATTGCGACGACGTCTTTTATTTTTTTGGACAAGGCCTCGAGGCATCGCATATTGTCCGTGATGAATCCGGGTTTTAGAAGTAGATCCTCCGGCGGATAGCCCGTGACGCACATTTCCGGGAAAAGGACGACGTCCGCGCCGGACGCCTTTGCCTTGTCAGCATGGCGGATTATCTTTTGGGCGTTGCCGGCAAGGTCGCCCACGGTCGTGTTTATCTGAGCCATCGCAACTCTGAGCATGGCGTAAAGATTAACAGATGTGATTGAAAGAGTAAAGGCCGGGCTTTACTTCAAAGGCATGGAAGATTATAATTGCAGACTGAAATGAAAAAGAGAAATGCCCACGCGCGCTTTATGCGCGTTAACGACAGATTCGCGGTATTCGAGGCCGCCGAAAGGCTTCGCGCTGCATCGAAGTATATCGAGGCCGAAAAACTCTACAATGGGGCGGCGCGGCTCGGAGGAGGAGACGAAGCGTTCAAGCTCGACTGCCTGCTCTCTCTCGGCGATACCAATCGCATGACCGGGGATTTTATAAAGGCGATTAAAAATTACGATGTTGCCGCAGGTCTTGCGGGAAGGTTAAAAGACATGGCCGGCAGGACCGATGCGCTCACGGGTCTTGGTTTGAGCCTCCGGGCCGCCGGAGAAATAAAAACGGCGATAAGGATTTTAAAGGGCTGCGCCAAAGAGTATAAACGTTTCAAGGACAGGCCGGGTATGGCCTTTGCCGCTTGGTCGCTTGCCGGCGCTTACAGGATACAGGGGGATTTGCCGAAGGCAATCGTAGAATTTAAAAGAGCTAAAAAGATGTTCGGGGTTTTGAAAGACAAAAGCGGCGCGGGTTATTGCCTTACGGGGCTTGGCGGCGCGGGGAGGGTGGCGGAAAGATACGGGGACTCACTCAAGTATTACACGCAGGCGAATAAGGTCTTCAGAGGACTCAATGACAAGTTCGGCGTCGCCTATTCATATTGCGGCATAGCCAACGCAATGAGGATGCAAGGGGATTTTATCGGCGCGCTGCAATTTTTCAAAAAGGCAAAGGACAATTATAAAAAGATCGGAGATAGGGTGAGCTACGCATAGACGCTCTGGGGAGAGGGCAGCGCGTATCAGTTGCTCGGCAGGGACGCGGCGGCCGAGAAGGATTTCAACGAGGCCGAAAGGCTCTTTAAGTCCACGAAAGACAGGAGGGGCATCGCCTATTGCATGATATCGAAGGGACAGCTCGCGTTTAAAAAAGACGTTGAAAGAGGGAGGCGCATCCTAACGGAAGCCCATGCCCTCGCAACCAGCCTCGGCATAAAGGTCGAGGCCGGATACGCCAAAAAGGTCCTGTCCGCGATGAATGCCGCCCCTCAAAAACTTCCGCTGAACCTTGCGTAATTTGTAATTGTGTTCGCCTTTTTCTCCCTCTCCCCTTGTGGGAGAGGGTAGGGGTGGGGGGTTAGCCCTACAGCCCCTTAAAACTCCTGTCCACCGCGGCAAGGGTGTCGG
>JACRCC010000039.1 GCA_016234405.1 Deltaproteobacteria bacterium
GTCTTAAGAATACATCCGTTGTCTCTCCCGTTGTATGATGCAGGAGGTTGTTTTTAGCCTCCTGCATTTTTTTATTCCCCAAAAAATACAACGGCGGACAATGTCAGCCGTTTACGGGAACTAAAGGCATAGACGTGTATGGGAACCCGGCATTACGGCGCGAGGCATCAGCCTCGACTCCATGGAGTTATTGACCTTCCATTTAAACGTCCGGAATCCTATCAAGATATTCCATAGCCCGTCTGTTCCCCGGGGCAAGCCTCAGCGCCTCTTTAAAGCGCGCGGCAGCCTCGTAGTTGCGCCCCTTTTTAAGCAGCGCCTCACCAAGCCCGAAATGCACATCCGGCTGAATGGGATCCAGTTTCAAGAGTATCCGGTACTGTTCGATTGCGGCATCATAATCATTCATTTTATAATATGCAATTGCAAGGTTGTATCTGGGAAGGAGATACTGCGGGGAGATTTCAACCGCCCTCCGGTACTCCTCGACGGCCTTTTTAAAATCCCCTCGCTCGGAGGCTATAAGACCGAGATTTATGTGCGGAACTACATCGCCAGACATAAAAAAAACGGACCTCTTGGCATAAAACTCGGCCTCATCGAGCTTTTTTAACCCAAGCAATGCGCCGACGATGTTATAGTGGACGAATATGTTATCAGGCTCAACCTTCAAAACACGCTTGAAATACTCAACGCTCAACTCGTCTTCGCCGTTGAGGTGATATGCGAGACCGAGGTCGTGCATTACGCTTATGGAATTAGGGGTTTTTTCGTAATTGTCCTTCCAGAACAGGAGCCTGTCTCCCCAGACGATGTTTCTCCGATACGTCGCAACCGAGAGCGCGGTAACCGCCGTGATAACCGCAACGGCAAAGACCCTGCTTGATGCCGGGCGCGGCAGATACGTTACCGCGAGATAGTGCGCGGCCGCTGAGGCTAAAACGGAGAGTCCTGCGTTTGGCAGATATACCCTGTGCTCGAAGATGGCGTCCTTTATGGGTATCACGGACGTCTCGACCGAGAGCGTCATAAAAAACCAAAAAATTCCGAACGAAAAGAGCATCCGTGCCCCATCCGCGCTCTTGCGCGCCGCGGCATATAGATACACGGAGAGACCCAAGAGCGTCGAGATAAGCGCAAATGACACTAAGACCGCAGGCTCGAAAAAACTATGATACATCGGGTAATCGTAGATGAGTCTTAACCCCGTTGGCCAGACAAAAAGCCTCAGATAAGTGACTATCACCCTGAACTGCCCTACGAGATACTCGTATTTAGAAAACGCCGCAAACTCCATGATCTGCCCTTTGCGGATATTGGCGGTAACGCCGGCGCCGGCGCCCTCTGAAAACCCTGAAAAAAAGGTAAACGGAATTATCAAAAACAGGAAAAGAAACGGCGTGAGACGCTTGAGCCTTTGGCCGAGGCTCGTTCCCTCTCCCTCGAAGAACAAAAACTCATACAGGATAATCATCACGGGCAGCGTGAAGCTTATCTCTTTGGATAACTGGGAGAGCGCGCCCAAAACAAGACTCGATACATAAAAGACCATCCCGCCTTTGCCGATTTCATCTTCGCACAGGGTAATCCTATATCGCGCATAACACAAAACGGACGAGAGATAAAAAAACGCCGCGAGCGAGGCAAAACGCTGGGTGACATAAGACACCGCCTGCGTTTGAACCGGATGCGCGAGGAAAAGGAGCGACGCGGCAAATGCAATCGTCCACGCAGGCAGGGACTTGCCGTCAAAACCCCTTTTTACAATCGGGGTCTTTAAAGTCGTCAAGACTAAATAATAAAGCCAGATGGAATTGAGGACGTGGATGATAATATTTGTCAGGTGAAAATCAAAGGAGTTGTACCCGCCGATGGCGTAATTGAGCGCAAAGGTGAGATACGTCAAATACCTGTTCCACGGCACGGCTAAAAAGTTACCGAGGGCGCGCAGATTGACGTTGTTTAAGACATACATCTCGTCATCGTAGATAAACGGGGCAAGCAGGACGTTGGAATATATTGCAAACCCGATGATGAAAAGCGCGAGGATTATGAAAAGATTTTTCTTCCGTGCGTAAAAACCGGCCGGTTTATCCGTAAATATACCCATGAGTTTAAAAACGCCCCGCTAAAAAATTTCCGCGGGTGACGGACAAACACCCGTAACAACGGAGAGACCAAATCTGTTTCCCTAAACCGACGAGGCATCCATTCAAGGCGCTCCGTTTACCGGTCTTCGGTTATTCCGTATTTGCTGAGTTTATACCTCATTGACCGGAAGGAAAGCCCGAGCAGTTCGGCGGCCTTTTTCTTGGCGCCTCCGGTCTTTTTGAGGGCATCGAGGATGGCGGTCTTCTCGAACTCAACGACGGTCTTTTCAAGGTCAAACACGTCCTTCCGTGGGATTACACCATTAAGGACATCGGGCAAAACGGCGATAACGCCTTGCGCCTCCGCCCCGTTAGCGCGCTCAGCGCCACTTTCCGATTTATGCGTTTGCGCGGTAATGTTGGTTTGTGCCCGAAAGTGGCGCTGGGCGCGCCCCGAAACTCCGGCGTTCGCCTTTTCCGTCAGATAAGACGGGATGCTGCCCATAACTACACTATCCGAATTCTCCAGCGTAACCGCATGCTCGATGATATTTTCAAGCTCCCTGACGTTTCCGGAATAACCGTAATCGAGCAAAAACCTCATGGCCTCTTCGGAAAAACCCTTTATGTTCTTGCCGGCGCTTTTGTTATACTTCTCAAGAAAGTGCCTTGTGAGCGCCGGGATGTCCTCCTTGCGTTCGCGCAGGGGCGGCAATTTCAATCTTATCACGTTGAGCCTGTAGAAAAGGTCTTCCCTGAACCTGCCCGTCCTTACCTCGTCCTCCACGTCCCTGTTGGAGGCGGCGATGAGCCTGATGTCAACGGATATGTCCGCAGTGCCCCCCACCCTTCGAAAATTCCGCTCCTGTATGAAACGCAGTATCTTCACCTGAAGATGCACGGGCATCTCCGTAACCTCGTCGAGGAAGAGAGTCCCGTTGTCGGCCCTTTCCACGAGACCTTCCTTATTGGAGACCGCGCCGGTAAACGCCCCTTTTTGATGCCCAAAAAGCTCGCTCTCAAGGAGGTTCTCCGGTATCGCGCCGCAATTGAGCGCGACGAACGGCTCGTCTTTTCTGTCGCTCTCGTTATGTATGGCCCTTGCGGCAAGTTCCTTGCCCGTGCCGCTTTCCCCGGTTATGAAGATGTTCGTCTTTGATTTTGCGACGCTCATTATCAGCTTATAGGTCTCAAGCATCCGCGGGCTGCCCCCGATGAGGTCGCCAAAACCCGTCCTGCCCTTGAGTTCATCCTTGAGAAGTCTGTTTTCGCGCTCGAGGTGCTTGAGCCTGAGTGCGTTTTTTATATTGTGTTTGACCTCGACTACGTTGAAGGGTTTTGTGAAATAATCGTAGGCCCCGGCCTTCATGGCCTCGATGGCGGTTTCCACGGAGGCATAAGCGGTTATCATTATAACAAGGGCCTCTGGGTTCGCCTCCCTGAGAGTTTTCAGGAACGAGACCCCGTCCATGCCCGGCATTTTTAGGTCGGTAATGACGAGGTCGTAGTCGTTAGTCTTGCACCAATCGAGCGCTGGGCCGGCGGAGGAAAAGGCAATGACTTCATAGCCCTCCTTCCTCAGCATTATCTCGAGGAACTCCCTCATGTCCTTTTCGTCGTCTACGATGACTATTTTAAACTTGTGCATGTCTCTCCTGAGGTAATGGCCGCCTGTGTCAAACGCCGCCTTCAACGGCCTCATAAACCGGAAGCGTTATCATAAAGGCGCTGCCCCTGCCTGCGTTGCTTTTAACCTCTACCCTGCCGCCGTGGCTCTCAACCACCCTGTGAACGATGGCAAGGCCAAGCCCTGTGCCGGTATCCTTCGTCGAAAAAAACGGGTCGAATATCCTGTTTAATGCCTCCGGCGGTATGCCCTTGCCCGTGTCGGAGACCGTTATCAGGACGTTAGCCCCCAAAGGCGCGCTGGGCGGATCTCCCGTTGGAATGCAGTCGAAACGCGACTCTATATTCAAACTGCCGCCGCCATCCATGGCGTGTGAGGCGTTCAGAAAAAGGTTCCAAAAGACCTGACCGAGTTGCCTTGCGTCGCCGAACACATAAACGTCGGGCAAAACGGAGTTTGTTATCTCGATATCCGCGGCCTCCGGACAGTTTTTGAACATCTTTACGGTCTCGGCAATTACGCCGGAGAGGTTCACTATCTCCCTTTTACCCTTCGCCGGTCTTGCAAAAAGCAGGTAATCGCTTATCAGAGAATTGAGTCTTTCGGTCTCGCGCAGCACTATCTCCATAAGGTGCAAGTTTTCACCACCCAAGTCAAGTTCGTTTTTGAGCACCTGTATGGAGCCGCTGATGGACGCGAGCGGGTTACGTATCTCATGCGCGATGCCTACGGAGAGTTCTCCGAGGGCGCGCAGCCTGTCGTTCATCCGCAGCCGCTCCTCCATTGATTTCTTCTCCGTCAGGTCGTTGAATATCACGATATACGACGCTTCATTGCCCCTGCCCTCCAATACGTTGTACTCGAGACAGACCTCGACGCCGCCTGTTTTCATAAAACACCTTTCCAAGCTGACGCCTTTGCGCAGCCTTGCGGGATCGTCTAATATCCCGGGGAATACCTCGCGCGCGTCCCTGCAATAGACATCTCTCAGCGGATACCCGGTTATGACCTCGGCGCCCCTGTTGAAAGACGTTACCCTCAAATCCGAATCAAGCGTCATTATGCCGCTTGATATGTTCTCGACGATATACCGGTTGAGGGTTTCGAGTTTGTCGTAATCGCCCTCCTTTTCAACGAGCTTCTTCTCGGCACGCGCGGTCCTCTCGACGAGATACCCGGCAAGATACGCTATCGTGAAATAGGCCAGGACGTTCGTGGCAAGCGTCGTGAAGACGTCTTCCCATACAGGGTTAGCCCTCCCGCCGAAGACCTTGAATTTAAGCGAAAGCAACTTGAAAAAATCAAGATCAACGACGACCGCGTAAAACATGCTCGACATCGCCGCAGCGTAGTATCCGCCTCTTTTATCGAGGATGACGGCGCTGCCTATGATGGAGAGCGGATAGAGCACGTGCAGATAACTGTCCGCGCCGCCGGTAACGTAGACTATCATCGTGATAATAACGATATCCGCCGTAACCTGCGCGTAGGCGAAGAAGGTGAGGTTTTGCGCCCTATTCAGGGTTGCGGCGTAGAGTATGGTCAGGAGACCGATAACGACCACCACCGCATAGAGCGGATAGAAATTATACTGGCCCGCTGCGATGTCCCGGATTTGAAACCATGACGTTATGCCGAGGAAGGTAAGGGCAAGGGCGGCCCTCAAGACCATCATGGCCATCAGTCGTGCTTTCATCGAATCGCGTTGTGCGCGATCTTTATCTGCCGTAGTCTCGGCCATATCGGATTAACGCGAAAAAGGAAAGAAATAACCGGTTATCGGTTATCGGTCATCGGTCATCGAAAAAACGGTTATCGGTTTTACTTGTAACTGATAAGGTCGGAGAATAAAAAAACGCGGCATGCGGGCGGTATTCGTCAACGGCGAGGTTCGCAAATATCCGCAACAGAGGGCTTACGCAACGCATCTAACCGGCGGCCGCGCCCGCGACCTGAAAGATTGGGAGATATAGGGCGATAACGAGACCTCCGACCACAACGCCGAGGAACGCCATGAGCATGGGCTCTATCAGGGCCGTGAGTCCGTCAACGGCCACGTCAACTTCCTCTTCATAAAAATCCGCGATCTTCGTAAGCATCGCGTCAAGCGCGCCGGTTTGTTCTCCGACCGCGATCATCTGGGTGACCATTCCGGGGAAGACCTTTGTCTCGATGAGCGGCTCGGCCAAGGTTTTGCCTTGTGAGAGGCTGTTGCGCGCCTGCATAATGGCCTCCATTATAATCATATTGCCCGCGGTCTTTGCCACTATCTCAAGGGCCTCGAGGATAGGCACGCCGCTTGACAACATTGTGCCCAGAGTCCTCGTGAAACGCGCAACCGCGGTTTTCCTGATGAGGTCGCCTACGACCGGGAGTCTCAGGAAGACGATGTCCATTATCCTCCTGCCCTTGGGCGTCTTATATGCCTGTTTAAGACCGATTATAATACCGGCGATTATCATGCCTATGAGCCACCACGCCTTTTTCATGGCGTTGCTCATGTTGACGACCATCTGCGTCGGCAGAGGCAGTGCCCTGCCCATGCCCTCGAACATGCCCTGGAATATCGGCACCACGAATACCAAGAGACCCGTAACGATGATGGCGGCGATGACGATGACCGCGGTCGGGTAAGTCATGGCGCTCTTTATCTTGCCCTTGAGTTTTTCGGATTTCTCCATGAAGCCTGAGAGCCTGCTTAAGATCGTATCGAGTATGCCGCCAATCTCACCGGCGGCAATAAGGTTGACGTAGAGGTCGTCGAAGGCCTTGGGGTGCTTGCGCAGTGCATCCGCGAAGGTCGAGCCTCCTTCAACCGCTCCCTTGACTTCAATCAATATCTTCTTGAACGCCGGGTTTTCCTGCTGGGAGCTGAGAATGTCGAGGCACTGGACGAGGGGGAGCCCGGCGTCTATCATAGTGGCGAACTGGCGGGAGAATATGACTACTTCCTTGGTTTTTACGCTGCCGCCGCCGAATGAAATGCTAAATCCGCCCGCCTTCTTCTCGCTTATGGAAGAAGGTATCATGTTCTGGCGCTTGAGAGTTGCGGTGGCCTGAGCGAGGTTGGGGGCTTCTACCTCGCCTTTTTTCTCGCCGCCTCCCGGCACGGTCGCTGTATATACAAATGTCGGCATATCTTACGCAGGCCTCCCCGGATGCGCGCCAGGACCGCCCGGACGCGTTGCGCCGACGTTGCCGAACATCTGGCGCATCTCCTCAGGGTCCGAGGTCCTGCCCAACGCCTCGTCAAGCGTTATCATACGCCTCTGATAAAGGTTCAAAAAGCACTGGTTCATGGTCTGCATTCCGAATTTGGACTGACCCACCTGCATCTGGGAATATATCTGATGGACCTTGTCCTCCCTGATGAGGTTCCTTATGGCCGAGTTAGGTATCATTATCTCAAGGGCGCAAACCCTGCCCTTGCCGTCCGCCTTCGTCAGAAGGAGCTGGGAGACGACGGCCTCGAGCACGAAGGAAAGCTGCGCCCTTATCTGCGACTGCTGGACCGACGGGAAGACGTCAACAATCCTATTGATGGTCTGCACGCAGGAGTTCGTGTGCAGCGTCGCAAAGCAAAGGTGTCCGGTCTCGGCTATGGTAAGGGCGGTCTCGATCGTCTCCATGTCGCGCAGCTCCCCCAAGAGCACGACGTCGGGGTCCTGCCTCAAGATGTATTTCAAGGCCTTCTTGAAGCTGTGCGTGTCGTAGCCGACCTCCCTCTGATTGACGAGGGCGGTCTTAGAGGCATGGAGATATTCGATAGGGTCTTCTATGGTTATTATGTGCTCGGCCCTGGTTGTATTAACCCTGTCAATGATGGAGGCAAGCGTGGTGGATTTGCCGCTCCCGGTCGGGCCGGTAACGAGCACGAGACCGCGAGGCTTCTTGGCGATATCCTCGAGTATCGGGGGAAGGCCGAGTTCCTGAAAGGACTTAATCTGGAAGGGTATGGTCCTGAAGACCCCGGCCGTGGCGCCCCGCTGCACGAACATGTTTCCCCTGAAGCGGGAGAGGCCCTTCAACCCGAACGAAAAGTCCAGCTCGTTTTCCTCCTCGAACTTGTGCTTCTGCGTGTCCGCGAGGACCGAGTAGCAAAGCTGTTTCGTGTCAACTCCGGTCAAGGCGGCATAACCCTTGAGCGCCGTCAATTCACCGTGCACCCTCACCCTCGGCGCGGAACCCGTCGTCAGATGCAGGTCCGAGCCGTTTAGATCTATCATGGTCTTCAGGAGATCCTGAAGGCTTAACTTTTGCCCGCCGCCCTCAACCGCCATTAACGTTCCTTTTTGTTCTTTATTTTACCGGTATACTCTATCACACCTTATGCCTTAATGGGATAATAACCTTGAGTTATCCTTTATCATCAGTCCGCCATTGTCACCCTCATTATCTCTTCAACCGAGGTTGTGCCTTCGCCTATCTTCGTTACGCCGCTCATCCTCAATGACTTCATCCCTTCTTTTATGGCGGCCCTTTTAAGCTCGGACGAAGACGCGCCGTTTAAGACCATCTCCTTAATCGAATCCGAGAACGGCATGACCTCGTATAACGCTATCCTGCCCTTGTATCCGCTCCCGTTGCACGTCGCGCAGCCCTTGCCCTTTGCGGGCTCCATGGTCTTTATCTGCTCAGGGGTCGCGCCGAGGTCGAGTAGTACCTTATCAGGCACCTCGAACTTTTCCTTACACTCCTTGCAGACCTTTCTCGCAAGCCTCTGCGCGAGTATGACGTTGCAGGCGGAGGATACGAGGAACGGCTCTATGCCCATGTTGAGAAGCCTGTTGACGGTGGACGGGGCGTCGTTAGTATGGAGCGTGGAGAGCACAAGGTGGCCCGTAAGCGCGGCCTTGACGGCTATCTCAGCCGTTTCGTAGTCTCGTATCTCTCCGACCATGATGATGTCCGGGTCTTGGCGCAGGAAGCTCCTTAGCGCCGCCGCGAAGTTTAGCCCGATGTCATCGTGCATCTGCACCTGATTTATGCCCATGAGGTTGAATTCCACGGGGTCTTCGGCGGTGGAGATGTTCTCGGACATCTTATTTAAATCAGAGAGCGCGGAATAGAGCGTGGTGGTCTTGCCGGAACCCGTAGGCCCCGTTACAAGGCATATCCCCCACGGCTTATGGATGGCGTGCATGAAGTCATTGAGCGCCTTTTCCTCGAACCCGAGTTTCGTCATGTCGAGCTGGAGGTTGCCCTTATCGAGAAGCCGCGTGCAGACCTTCTCGCCAAAAAGCGTGGGGAGAATGGAAACTCGGTAGTCCATCTCCTTATTTTTGCCGAGTTTCAGTTTTATCCTACCGTCCTGCGGGAGCCTCCTCTCTGCGATATCGAGATTGCTCATTATCTTTACCCTCGACACTATCGCGTTCTTCAACTTCATCGGAGGCTTCATGACCTCCTGCAATACACCGTCCACCCTGTAGCGCACCCTGAAGGATTTTTCGTAAGGCTCTATGTGTATGTCGCTCGCCCCCTTCTTTATGGCGTCGGTGAGGATGAGGTTGACGAGCTTGACGACTGGCGCGTCCTCGACCGACTTTTTCAACTCGTTGACGTCTATCTCCTCCTCGTCCTTGACGAGTTCCATGTCGGTCTCATCGAAGTCCGAGAGCATTTCATCTAAACCGGCTTCTTCCTCGGCGGTCTCGTACTGTTTATCTATGGCCGCTTTTATGGCAACCTCGGAGGCGATGAGCGGTTCGACGTTATAACCGGTGAGGAATTTGATATCGTCTATGGCGAATATGTTGGACGGATCCGCCATGGCAAGCACAAGCGTGGAGCCGGTGCGGCTCACGGGGATGACCTGATACTTCTTGGCTACGTCTTCTGGGATGAGCTTGGCAACCTCGTGGTCTATTTCCTGCGTGGCGAGATCAATCGTGGGGATGCCGTATTGCCTGCTTAAAAAAGCAGTGAGGTCGCTTTCGGATATGAAGCCGAGTTTAGTGAGGTTAAGCCCAAGCCTGCCGCCGCCCTGCCTCTGTTCGTCAACGGCCTTCTTGAGCTGCTCTGTAGTTATCAGCTTTTCTCTCAGTAAAAGTTCGCCTATCCTGTCTGCCATTGTCTCTCTTCAATGCTGTTTTTGTAAACAAACGCTTAATGATAATATATATAAAAATTACGCCATTATGTCAAGGCATTTAACGGCCGTTAATGCACAGGGGCAGAAAGACTTTGAATGTCGCCCCGCCTTCAGGGACGTTTTCTACTTCGATCTTCCCGCCGTGCTCTTTTATTATGCCTTGAGAAATCGAAAGGCCCAGCCCGATATTCAGGCCTCCGCCCTTTTGCTTGGTTGAAAAGAACGGGTCGAATATCTTGTCCTTTATCTCATCGGGCACCCCGGTGCCAGTGTCGCGTATCTCGACAACGGCGAAACCACCCCCATCTTCCTGCGCGATGCGAGTCGAGACGTATATCTTACCTGTCCCTGCCACCGCGTCGCGCGCGTTCTTTATGATGTTGAGGAGCACCTCCATGATCCTGCCCTTGTTGCCGAGGATCTTGGGCAGTTCCATGTCGAGGTCCTTGACTATCTCTATGGAGGTCGTTTTAATCTCGGATGCAAAGAGCGCAAGGGTGGCGTTCACCGATTCGTTGAGATAAACGGGGGTCAACTTGTCGCCGGCCGGTCTTGAGTACGTAAGCATGTCGAGTATGATGTATTTGGAACGCACCGCCGCGTCTTTCATCGTCGCGAGCAGATGATAATTCGGATTCCCCTGCCCGAGCCTGTTCATCAGCGCCTCGGTTATGCTCAATATGCCCGCCAAGGGACTGTTGAGCTCATGGGCGATACCCGCCCCCATCTCTCCCAAAGAACTCATCTTTGCGGACTGTATGAGCTTTTGCTCCGAGTGTTTAAGCCTTGCGTAGGCGTCTTCAAGCTCCTTGAGAGACTTATTCAACTCAAAGGTTCTGTCTTTCACGGCGACTTCAAGCTCCGCGATGTATTTGTTTATGGTCTCGCTGAAGGACTTTCTTTCTGAGAGGTCGCGCCAGATTTCGAGCATGTATTTTTTACCGGCGACATCAACGACGGAGGCCGCCACCTCGACCGGGACGGTAAACCCGTCTTTCCTCCTCACGAGCGCGTCCATCAGGTATCCCTTCCCGTCGAGTATCCACCTGAGGAATGACTGCGTGTATTCCTTTATCTTCTCGGACGGGTAGATGTCCGAGTCCCTCATGCCGAGGAATTCCGCCCTCGTAAAACCCAAAAGCTCGGTTGCCGCCTGATTGACCTCCACGAAGACGCCGGCCTCGATGTCCTTGAGGAGGATCGCGTCCGCCGCCATCTGCACGAGGCGAGAATGTTTTTCGTTCAGGCCGTTGAGCCTCTCGGTGGTTTTTGACAGAGACTCGGCCATTGAGTCGAATGCCCTGCCGAGGTCTTCAAGCTCGTCTCCGGTCGTGAGGCCCACGCGGTGGCCGAGGTCGCCTGATGCCAGCGCCACCGCCCCCCTCTTCAACGACTCAAGCGGGGCGCGCAGCCTGCCGTTGACTATCGTCAGAAGCGCGGCGGACAGGACAAAAACAATGCCGCCGCCCCAAATATAAAAATTCTTCGCGTGCGAGGCGACGACCTCCTCGTATTTTTTCAGGGATATCTTGATGGATATGGCCCCGGCCGCCGCGCCTTTCGCCCCCGCATGGCACCCGGTGCATTCCTTTTTTAATATAAGCGGCATGACGTAGCGGGCCTGCGTGTAGCCTTCTTTCACGCGCTCGGTCTTCGACGCAGACACGCCTGCAAGCGCCTGAAAGTCGAGCGCGTCCGCCGGCGACTCGTTAGGCTCAACCCCATACTGCGCGTCAATCGGGGGGCCGTGTATGAGACGTATCTCATCCACCCCTTCGAGCCTTCTGAAACGTTCAACGGTGGCGCGGTTCTCGGCGCCGCCGCCGCCGAGCCTCATCGAGGTATGTATCTGGTCGAAGAGCGCCGCCGAGAGCCTCTCGGCCTCGGAAAGACCGACGTTCTTGAGGAGAGCCGCGTTGGACACGGAGTCATAATAAAAGAGCGCGGCAATGCCGAGGATGAGTATGCCTCCGACGTAGACGTTGAACCTCTGTGATAGTTTTAGCCTCATGGGTAATGCTCTAAAATTTTAGCCTGCGGATTTGGTTTGTCAACGGGCTTCGAGGGTGGTTACTGCGATTAAAAGTGCGGTGAGTTTTAAGCGCGGGGAGACAAATATGCCCTGAAAAAACCGATGAAATAATCAAGCCCCGACCAGACGGTGAGGATAAAGGCCGCGGCAAAAAGGGCCATGCCTACGAGGTGGAAGTCAATGCCGAAGAACTCGTAATGGATAAGGAGGGCTGTAATCGAGGATACCTGAGCAAAGGTCTTATATTTACCGAGGTTCGAGGCCGGGATTACAAGCCCCGCGTTAGAGGCCGCGGCGCGCAGACCAGTTACGGCAATCTCGCGGCTTATAATGACCGCTATCATCCACGCCGGCACGCGGCCGAGCGGAATAAGCATAATCAAAACCGTGGTTATGAGTATCTTATCCGCCACAGGGTCGAGGAATTGCCCCAGCGCGGTGACGGAGGCGCGCTTCCTTGCCAGATACCCGTCAAGCCAGTCCGTGGCGCACACGGCGGAAAAGACGGCCGCGGTAACGATGCTCATGGTTTGGCTGGGGGCGAACAAAAGCATCACGACGAGCGCCGGCGCTGCGGCAATCCTTACAAACGACAGCACATTGGGGAGGTTGACGTTGCCGGCCTGCGATTGGCTCTGCATAAAAAAAACCTGAAAACCGTTGCCTATAGTTCAACCGTTGGAAGTCTTGTATAACTTATAGTAGAGCAGCACCCTTTTAACGTAGGCGCGGGTCTCCGGGTAAGGCGGGATGGCCCCCCATTTGAACACCGCGTTCTCACCCGCGTTGTATGCGGCTATGGCGAGCCTTATATCGGAAGAGAAGAGTTTGAGCAGCCTGCTTAGATGCCTGACCCCTCCCTCGATGTTCTCCGCAGGGTCGTGGATGTCTCTTACGCCGAGCCTTCTGGCGGTCTCGGGCAGGAGCTGCATCAAGCCCCTCGCGTCCTTCATTGAGACCGCTTGAGCGTTGAAGTTCGACTCGGCCTTTACTACGGCCTTTGCAAGGGCAGGGTCAACGCCGTGCCTCATGGCCGCCTCCGTTATCATGTCGTCGTAGCCGCGGTAATAATACGTCTTCTTCGGCTGCGCCTTGGCTCCGGCCTCACGCATTATCCATTTGTACTTTGACGAGGTGGGGACGTTCGTGATGTGCACGACGCCGGACTCGTCCACATACCTGTAGAGGTCGGCGTGCGCCGCGCCCGTTGCCAACGCCGCAACGACGGAGGTTATAAATAAAATTCGCTTAAAAAATATTTTCTTCATATCCTGATTCGGCGAGATACGGACGAAAGACCCCACAGGTAAAGTATACCGGGATTTAAACAGTCTACAACGCGGCGGCGTAAAGGGCAAGTTTTTTAAAATTCTCAGGGGGAAAACTCCGGAAATCCCCGCGCCAAGCCTGTTGACAAAAAATACCCGTTATCATAATGTAGAACGAAGGATGCGGGATAGCGCGGTTCGGAGGCCGTTTGGAATGGAGCACAGAAGCGATTTTTTGGTAATCGGAAGCGGTATCGCGGGTTTGAGTTTTGCCGTCAAGGCCGCCCAGTTTGGCGCGGTTTCGCTCATCACAAAGAGGGCGATACGGGAATCCGCGACGTTTTACGCGCAGGGCGGCATCGCTTCGGTGATAAGCCGCGAGGACACGTTCGAGGCGCACATAAAAGACACGATCGAGGCCGGTGCAGGATTGTGCAACCCCCGCATAGTCGAGATGTGCGTAAAAGACGGCCCAACGCGGATTGACGAGCTTATCGCCCTCGGGGTGAAATTCACGAAAAGGAACGCCGGCCACGGCTCTGAGCTTGACCTCGGCCGTGAAGGCGGCCACTCGAAAAGACGCATCGTCCACGCCCAAGACCTCACTGGGAGGGTCGTTGAAGACGCCCTCGTCGAGGCGGTATACTCCAACAAGAATATAACCGTCTTCGAAGACCACATCGCCGTAGACCTCCTGTCCCACGCGAAGTTCATCGGGCAGACCCCCGAAGACGTCATCTGGGGCGCATACGCGCTCGCAAAAAACACCGGGGAGATTCACGCATTCACCGCAAAGGCCACCATACTCGCCACGGGCGGCGCCGGTAAGGTCTATCTCTACACCAGCAACCCGGACGTCGCCACCGGCGACGGCATAGCGATGTCGTGGCGCGCCGGCGCGGAGATAAGGAACATGGAGTTCATCCAATTCCACCCGACGTGCCTCTACCACGCTAAGGCCAAAGGTTTTCTGATTTCCGAGGCGATAAGGGGCGAAGGCGGCGCGCTCATCCTCAAAGACGGCTCGCCTTTCATGAAAAGATACCACCCGTTGGCGGACCTCGCGCCAAGGGACACGGTTGCGCGCGCCATTGACTCCGAGCTTAAAAAAAGCGGCGACGAATGCGTGTATCTCGACATCAGTTCCAAGCCCGCCTCCTTTATAAAGGAACGTTTCCCCAACATATACGGGAGGTGTCTCGAATTCGGCTTTGACATGACAAAAGATGCGATACCGGTCGTGCCGGCGGCGCACTATACCTGCGGCGGCGTCCATACCGATGAGAACGGCCTGACGAGCGTAAAGCGGCTCTATGCCATCGGTGAGACGGCCGAAACCGGACTGCACGGCGCAAACAGACTCGCCTCAAATTCGCTCCTCGAGTCCCTCGTCTTTGCCGAGAGGGCCTTCGTCCATTCAAAAGAGGCGATAAAAGGCTCAGGCAACGTCCCAGCCGTGCCGGCGTGGAAGACCTGCGGCGCGGTCATAAGCGACGAGGCTGTGGTGATAACGCAGAATTGGGAAGAGATACGGCGCTTCATGTGGAACTACGTCGGCATAGCAAGGTCGGAGAAGAGACTTGAGCGCGCAGAGAGGCGCATCGAGCTGCTGAAAAAAGAAATCAACGAATATTACTGGAACTTCAAAGTAACGAGCGACCTCGTGGAGTTGAGAAACATCGCGGCAGTCGCCGAGACGATAATACTCTCGGCGGCCATGAGAAAGGAATCCCGCGGACTACATTACAACATGGATTATCCGGAAAAAGACGATATTAACTTCATGAAGGACACGGCCGTCGTGTGGAAGGCTCAATAAAAAAAGGGGGCGGGAGGCGGTAAAAGATTTTCCCGCTTCCCACTCCCTTATTTAAGGACTGCGTCCTTACATGCCTTTGATATTCTAAACTTGACGGCCCTCTTTGCCGGTATCTGAATAGTCTCTCCTGTCCTTGGATTTCTGCCTTGACGCGCCGCGCGGTCTACTAAAACGAGTTTACCGATGCCGGGGACCGTGAACGAGTTGGCGGCCTCCTCGTAGGCAAGTTCCGTGAGGGCCTCAATCACCGCCCTGACCGTCTTTTTGTCAGCATTGGTCTTGGTCACGATCGCCTCTTCTATCTGAGACTTGGTCATCGCTTTATCCATGTTCGCCGCCTCCGTGATTTTTTATTTTCAAAAAATTCGCCGATATAACCTGCCGTTAGGTATAGACCAAAAATAGTTGATTGTCAAGACGCGCCGGCTCAAAGAAAAAAGGGCGCGCCCAGCGCCACTTGGGATTAACGTTGTTTGTTGGTTGCAAACAACTATGGTAAACCCAAGTGGCGCTGGGCGCGCCCTTCGCGTATTCAATTAAACGGATGCGACGCGCCGATATTACTAACCTGATTTTGACCCGATGATCCCCTTCTTTGGAGCCGACTTTTTCTCAGACAACTTCTTAGCCTGACTTGCCTGTTTCGCGCCCGCATTCATCTTATGGGCCGGTCTCTCTTTTACGGAGGGGGTCTTCTTGATCCTTTGCTTGGCCGGCTTTACCGCAGCGGCATCGAGGGAAGGCGCGGAGCCTACGTACTCGATAAGCGCAATCTTGGCGTTGTCTCCGGGGCGCACACCCAACTTCAATATCCGGGTATATCCGCCGTTTCTCTCCTTAAACTGCGGGGCCAAATCGGCAAATAGCCTCGTAACCGCGTCCTTGCTGCGCAAAAAGGCCATGGCGCGCCTTCTTGCGGCCACGCTGCCGTCTTTGCCGAGCGTTATCATCCTCTCCGCATAGCGTCTCAACGCCTTGGCCCTCGAAGTCGTGGTCTTGATCCTTCCGTGCCGGATAAGGTCGGAGGCCATGTTTGCGAGCACCGACCTCAGGTGGCTCCACGTCATGTCAAATCTCTTCTCGTCCCTATTGTGTCTCATTAACTGCCCCTTTTATTACGGATAGCGAAGCCCAAGCCTCGCGCCGCATCATGGCTGATAAAGTCAGGCCTGTTGGTCTGAGCTGCCAAACGGCCGTTATGCGGCGCCCTTCTGAGCCGAGTGCATGGTATCAAGCTCTTTTCTCGAAGGGAAATCGTCGAGTTTTACGCCAAAGTCCAGACCCATGCCGTGGAGCAGCTCTTTTATCTCGTTAAGGGACTTCCTGCCGAAGTTTTTCGTCCTGAGCATCTCCTGCTCGGATTTTTGCACCATCTCGCCGATATATTTGATGTCCGCGTTTTTAAGGCAATTCGCGCTCCTAACGGACAACTCGAGTTCATCCACCGTCTTGAAAAGGTTTTCGTTGAACTGCGGTTTTAAGGCGGACGCGCCCTCGAAAGACCTCTCAGGGGCCTCCTCGAAGGTTATAAAGAGACTCAACTGGTCTTTCAAAATCTTGGCGGCTATCGCCACTGCGCTTTGCGGGTCAATTGCGCCCGACGTCCACAACTCAAGCGCCAACTTGTCGTAGTCGGTCCTCTGCCCCACCCTCGCGTGCGTCACGTTGAAGTTAACGCGAGAAACGGGCTGGAATACGGAATCTATCGCTATGGTGCCGACCGGCGCGTCCGGCTGTTTATTCCTCTCCGAAGGGGCGTAACCCTTGCCGGTGTCGGCGCGCAGCTCCGCCTCGAACTTGGAGTCCTTGGAGACCGTGGCGATATGAAGCTCAGGATTCAATATCTCCACCGTTGAATCGCAGATGATATCCCCGGCCCTCACCGAGCCGTCCGCGCCGCCGCCCTTTATACGCAGCGTCTTTGGGCCTTCCCCGTGAATCTTGAGCTTCACCTGCTTCAAGTTCAATATGATGTCGGAGACGTCTTCCTTGACGCCCGGCACGGAGGTGAACTCGTGGAGCACCCCGTCGAATCTAACGGACGTTACTGCCGCGCCCTGAAGTGATGAGAGCAGAATACGTCTCAATGCATTGCCTATTGTAACCCCGAACCCGCGCTCAAGAGGCTCCGCGACGAACTTGCCGTAGGTGCCGGTTAGGGTATCCTTGTCGGCTTCAAGCTTTTTGGGTTTAATAAGGTCGCGCCAGTTTTTCTGCATTTGGCCCCCGATATTTTAAAGAAGTTTTTTATTAATATTGCCGTGCCGGTTAGGTGCGTCCCGCCGGCGGCCGTTTACTTATAACCGGCCGCGGGGTCAACCGCCTACGGGGAGAATCCCCCCGAAGGGCGATTTACATTATTTGGAATATAGCTCGACTACGAGCTGCTCGTTCATCGGGACGGTAACGTCATCCCTTCTCGGCGCCCTCACTACCGTGCCCTTTAGATGTTCCTTATCGAGCATGAGCCACTCCGGCACGCCTCTTCTTTCCGCAGATTTGATGTTCGCGGCTATCCGCGCGTCCTTTTTTCTCTTCTCGGCAAGCTCGACGCTGTCCGAGGCCTTGAGCCTGTAAGACGGGATATCCACCTTTTTTCCGTTTATCCTGAAATGTCCGTGCGTCACCATCAAGCGCGCCTCTTTCCTGCACCCGGCAAAACCCATGCGGTAAACCACGTTGTCCATGCGCCTTTCAAGAAGGGTGACAAGGTTTTCTCCTGTGATGCCCTTGGCCCTGTCGGCGTCCTTGAACGTGAGCCTGAACTGGGATTCCATCAATCCGTAGACCCTCTTGAGTTTTTGCTTTTCACGGAGCTGCAGGGCGTATTCGGAGACCTTACCCCTTGACTGCCCGTGCTGTCCGGGGCCGTAGCTCCTGCGCTCGAACGCACATTTGTCCGTGTAACAGCGGTCGGCCTTGAAAAAAAGCTTCATGCCCTCGCGTCTGCAAATCTTACATACCGATTCGATATACCTTGCCAACTTCTCCCTCCTTCTGAGCACATTCGCAACGCTTCCACGTAAACTCCGCGCACCCATCAAATCATTTTATTTGGGTCCGCCGCGCTTGACCCAACCTACACCCTTCTCCTCTTAGGCGGCCTGCAGCCGTTGTGCGGAAGCGGCGTCACGTCGCGTATGAGGCTGATGCCGATGCCGGCTGCCTGCAAGGACCTCAGCGCCGATTCCCTTCCCGCGCCGGGTCCGTTTATAAAGACATCCACGCTCTTGACGCCCTGATCCATCGCCTTTTTAGCGGCCGTTTCCGCCGCAACCTGCGCGGCAAACGGGGTGCCCTTTCTTGAACCTTTAAAACCCTGCGCCCCGGCGCTCGACCACGCTATGACGTTGCCGGCATGGTCGGCGATGCTCACTATCGTGTTGTTGAACGTTGATTTGATGTGGGCTATGGCCTTGGAGACCGCCCTTTTTTCCTTTTTCACCTTTGCCATCTATTATAACGCGCCTCCCGTTCTTTGTCCGTCCGTTGCCTTGTTTCAGAAATTGAAAATATTTATAATATCATGAAAACGGTGTTTTTTCACCATTAAAATCGCATCCCGGTATCAGGGACAGGTACCGGTGAACGGTTGGCGATAAAAACAGGTATCCCTTTAACCGTTTTACGGATACGCCGCCTTTGATAACCGACTACTCGGCCTTCTTCTTGACGAACACGCTCTTTCTCGGGCCTTTTCTGGTACGCGCGTTAGTATGAGTCCGCTGACCGCGCACCGGGAGGTTTTTCCGGTGGCGTATCCCCCTGTAGCAGCCCATGTCCATGAGCATCTTGACGTGCATGGAGACGTCTTTTCTGAGATCGCCCTCCACCTTGAATTCGCCGTCAATGACCTTTCTTACGGCCCCCGCCTGCGCCTCCGTAAGGTCCTGCGTCTTCGTGGCTGCGTCAACGCCGGCCTTCGTGAGTATCTTGGACGCGGAAGATCGCCCGATACCGAATATCTTGGTAATGGCGATGCCTATCCTTTTATTCTTGCTTAAATCCACTCCGGCAATACGAGCCAATTTCCCCTCCTTTTCCTTACGCCCTCTATCCCTGCCTCTGCTTGTGTTTCGGGTTTGGGCAGACGACCCGCACGACGCCGCTTCTTTTTACGATCTTGCACTTTATGCAAATCTTTTTTACCGAGCTTCTTACCTTCATGTCGCCAATCGTCCTCTCTTGGTAAAATCTCAGGCCTGAAGGCCTGAGCTACAGGCCTGAGCTGCGGTTACTTCGAACGGTACGTAATACGCCCGCGCGTAAGGTCGTAAGGCGACAACTCTATCGTCACCTTGTCGCCGGGCAGGATCTTTATGAAATGCATCCTCATCTTCCCTGAGACGTGGGCGAGCACCTTATGCTTGTTTTCAAGCTCGACCCTGAACATCGCGTTTGGAAGGGTCTCGAGGACCGTGCCCTCCACCTGTATCGCTTCTTCTTTAGGCATTATTACTTGGAGTTTTTCCGCACCCTGTTGATTGATTTTTTCAACGCCGCGCCCAGCACCACTTTGCTGCACGGTGTAATTTATTAAACGACATGCTTTCGTGATGCAAAGTGGTGCTGGGCGCGCCCCCGCTTAAATCCTGCTCAAAACATAAGGCCCTTTTTGCGTAACGGCCACCGTGTGTTCGAAGTGGGCCGACAAACTCCCGTCTTTGGTTACGGCCGTCCACCCGTCGTCAAGTATCTTTATCTCGTGGCCGCCCGCGTTTATCATGGGCTCTATTGCGAGCACCATGCCGGGTTTTAACCGAGTCCCGGTGCCCGGCTCTCCGAAATTAGGCAGCTGCGGCGGCTCGTGCAGCTCTCTTCCGATGCCGTGTCCGACAAAATCCCTTACGACCGAAAACCCGGCGGCCTCTACCGTAGACTGAACCGCATGGGATATGTCGTGGAGCCTCCCACCCACTACCGCCGCGGCGATTGCGAGGTCAAGCGACTTTTCCGTTACTTCCATGAGCCTTCGGGCATCCTCGCCAACACTACCCACCGGCGACGTGAACGCGGCATCCCCGTAAAAACCGTCATAGAGCACGCCGCAATCAATGCTTAATATGTCGCCTTCTTTTAGCGCCCTCTTTGACGGCATACCGTGCACCACTTGATCGTTAACCGACGTGCACAGGCAAAACGGGTATCCCTTATATCCCTTGAAGGCGGGACGCGCCTTTCTTTTTTTTATCTCTCCTTCGGCTATGCGCTCAAGGTCTATCGTGGAGACCCCCGGCGCAATCCGTTCTTTGAGTATCAGGAGCGCCTCGGCGACGATTCGGCTGCTCGCCCTCATCACTTCAATCTCGTCCGGCGATTTAAGTATTATGACTTCCCTTCTCAATAGCCTCTACGACCGCCTTCGTTATCCGGTCTACCGCGCCCGTTCCGTCAACGGCGCGGTAGAGCTTCTTCTTAGTGTAATAATCTATCAAAGGAAAGGTCTCGTTTTCATAAACCAAGAGCCTTGCCTCGATGGTCTCTTCCTTGTCGTCGTCCCTCTGGTATATCTCGCCGCCGCATTTGTCGCACATCCCGATATTTTGGGGCGGCGAAAAGGACACGTGGTAATTCGCGGCGCACTTCCTGCAAACCCTCCTGCCGGAGAGACGCTTCACGAGCGTTTTTCTGTCCACCTCGATGCCTATTACGGATTCTATGAAGGGGGCAATACCCCCCTCCTTGCGCATTCCGTTGAAGGTCTCTTCGAGCGCCCCAGCCTGCCTTATCGTCCTCGGAAAGCCGTCGAGGATGAAGCCGCTTATACAGTCGTCGCCTTTGAGCCTGTCTACAACCATGCTGACGACTATCTCGTCGGGCACGAGCACGCCCTTGTCCATGTACTCCTTTGCCCTTACGCCCAACTGGGTCTTATTCCTCACGTTTGCCCTGAGGATGTCCCCGGTTGATATCTGCGGTATGCTGAAGCGTTCGGAAAGAATATGTCCCTGAGTGCCCTTGCCTGCGCCGGGGGCGCCGAGGAGTATCAAGTTCATAACTTTAAGCGCCTCTGCCTTTTATCTTGCCTTTTTTCAGCAGCCCTTCGTAGCTGCGCGAAAGCATATGCGATTCAATCTGCTGGGCGGTGTCCATTGCCACGCCTACGACTATAAGGAGCGCCGTGCCGCCGAAATGGAAGGGCGCGTTGAACTCGGTCACAAAAAGCGACGGCAGGACGCAAACGAGCGCTAAATAGAGCGAACCCCACAGCGTAAGCCTTGTGAGCACCGTATCCAAATAATCGGCGGTGTTGGCCCCCGGCCGTATCCCCGGCACGAACCCGCCGTGTTTTTTAAGATTCTCGGCTACCTCCTTGGGGTTGAACTGAACGGCGGTGTAGAAGTAGGCGAAAAATATTATCAAACCCACATATAGGAGATTATAAAGCGCCCCGCCGGGGTTAAGGCTATGAGCAACGGTCTTCATGAACGGGACGTTTATGAAATTAGCAATCGTCGCCGGAAAAACTATTATCGAAGACGCAAATATCGGCGGAATGACCCCTGATGAGTTTATCTTAAGAGGCAGGTGCTGCATCCCTCCGCCCATCACCTTTCTGCCGACTATCCTCTTAGGGTACTGGATGGGGATCTTCCTCTGCGCCATCTCCATGTAGCATATAAAGGCTACCACCGCAACCATCAACGCCGCGAGAAAGAGGATGACGAGGATGCCCATCTCTCCGGTCTTTACGAGTTGAAACGAACTGTATACGGCCGCCGGCATCCGCGCGATGATGCCGACGAATATTATAAGAGAAATCCCGTTGCCAATCCCCCGCTCGGTTATCTGCTCTCCAACCCACATGAGAAACGACGTTCCCGACGTGAGCGTAACGACCGTCATCAGTCTAAACGCCCATCCCGGATTAAGCACCACGGGCGCCCCGCCCGGGCCGGTGGAACTCTCAAGGCCGATAGCTATCATCATGCTCTGCACGATGGACAGAACTATGGTCAGGTATCTCGTATACTGCGTTATCGTCCTTCTTCCGGCCTCCCCCTCCTTCTGGAGTTTTTCGAGCTGAGGGATTACGGCGGTCAGAAGTTGGATGATGATGGACGCGCTGATGTAAGGCATGATGCCGAGCGAGAAGACCGAAAACCTCTCGAGCGCGCCGCCCGTGAACATGGTCGCAAAGTCAAGGAGGGTCCCGCTTGACGCCTTGAAAAACGCGGCCATTGCCTCCGCATCAATGCCGGGGGTCGGTATAAAAACCCCGATGCGGAATACCGCAAGGGCTATCAACGTGATTATGATTCGGCGATTAAGCTCGGGGATATTGCTTATTTTCGGGATGAACGCCGACAATTATACAACCTCCGTTGCCCCGCCTGCCGCCTTTATCTTCGATATGGCGGACTTGCTGAACAAGTTGGCCTTTACCGTAAGAGGGAACTTTATCTCACCGTCTCCGAGTATCTTCAACGGGCCTTTTGCGCCCTTTACAAGCCCCTTTGCCGCGCAGGACTGCGCGTCAACGGTCTCGCCTTTTTTAAATACGCGGCTGATGTCTCCGACGTTTGTTATCCCGTTTACAACCCTGAAGATATTGGTGAATCCGCGCTTGGGGAGGCGCCTTTGAAGCGGCATCTGCCCGCCCTCGAACCCCGGCTTTATGCTGCCTCCGGTCCTCGCGGTCTGACCCTTGCCGCCCTTGCCCGACGTCCTGCCTGAGCCTCCGCCCTCGCCTCTGCCGACTCTTTTACGCGCGCGATTCGCCCCCTTGGGAGCCTTTAGTTTATCTAACATGAATCCTCTTTGCGATTTGCTTATTATTTTAAGGTTAAACCAGTTTAGGCGTTTTACCCTTAACCGCGCTCTCCACCGTCACGAGGTGCGCCACCTTGTTTATAAGCCCTCTTACGGCCGGCGTATCATTCAACACCTTTGAGCTGTTTACCTTTTTGAGCCCGAGACCGTGAACCGTCTTTATCTGCCTCTCGGTCTGACCGGATTTACTCTTGATAAGAGTTACCTTTAGTTTTTTGCCTGCCATCGCTCGACCCCGCGTTCTTTGTTTTAAACCCCGCCCGCAGTGAAACGGTTATCGGTGGGCGGTTATCGGTTATCAGTGAAGGTAAAAACCAATCGTCCTTAAACCGATAACCGGCAACTGATAACGGATAACCATTTTTTACTGCGCCCTTTTGCCGCGCATCTCCGCGACGCTCTCAGGACTCTTTATCTGCTTCAATGCGTCAAGAGTCGCCTTTACGACGTTGTGCGGGTTGCTGGTGCCGATGGACTTCGTAAGGATGTTTGTGATGCCCACGGCCTCGACAACGGCCCTGACCCCGCCTCCGGCAATTACGCCTGTTCCGGGAGATGCGGGCCTCAAAAAAACACGGCCCGCGCCGTATGTGCCGGTAACCTCGTAAGGTATCGTCCCCTCGTTCACATATATGCGCAGCAACGTCTTTTTAGCCTGTTCAATCGCCTTTCTTATGGCCTCGGGCACCTCGTTAGCCTTGCCCAGACCCACGCCCACATAACCGTGGCCGTCGCCGACGACTACGATGGCGTTAAAACTGAACCGCTTGCCTCCCTTAACGACCTTGGCTACCCTGTTAAGGTATACAAGTTTGTCTTTAAGCTCTAAGGCATTTGCGTCTATCTTCTCCAAACAAGACCTCCATAATCAGTTATCGGTTATCAGTTATCTGTTATCGGTTTAAGGACGATTATTTTTTGCTCCCCTCTTTCTTAAAGAGGAGTCGGGGGAGATTATTTTTACCTTCACCGATAACCGTCCACCGATAACGGCCGTTAGAACTTGAGTCCCGCCTCTCTCGCGGCCTCTGCAAGCGCCTTTATCCTGCCGTGATACCGGCATCCAGACCTGTCAAAAACCACTTTGCTTACGCCTTTTGCAAGCGCGAGACAAGCGATGTCGGTCCCGACCTTTTTTGCGGCCTCCGTCTTTTTCAGCGCGGGAATCCCTTTTGCACCGGCCTTAGCCCCCCCCTTAGGAGGGCTAACCACCTTATGGGAAACTACCGCCTTCGTAGAGGCGGCGGCAAGCGTCCTTGCCGAAACGTCGTCAATCACCTGCGCGTATATGTGCTTATTGCTCCTGAATACGTTGAGTCTTGGACGCTCCGGCGTGCCGCGCACTTTTTTCCGCACGCGCTCCTTACGCCTTTCCAATCCCGTCATCTTGTCCGTTCTTAAATGCATTTCTATCACCTTCCCAATCGGCTGTCGGTGTAAATACCGTTGTCCGTGACCGTGTCCGTGAAAGGATTTTTTCTTTACGGTTCACGGTCACGGCCGTTAATTATTACTTCGCCCCTGCCGCCTTACCTGCCTTGCCGGCCTTCCTGCGCACGACCTCATCGGAATATTTTATGCCCTTTCCCTTATACGGCTCAGGCGGACGCAGCGACCGTATCTCGGCGGCCACCTGCCCTATCACCTGCTTGTCCGGCCCCTTTACGACGATGCTCGTCTGCTTGTCAACCGTCGCGAGGACCCCTTTAGGAAGGTTGTAGGCGATTGGATGGGAAAAACCAAGCGCGAAGTTAATGACGCTGCCCTGCACGTCGGCCTTATATCCAACGCCGATTATGTCGAGCTTTTTCTCAAAACCCACGGTTACGCCCTTGACCATATTGGCTATAAGGCTGCGAGTGAGTCCGTGCAGAGCCATGGCGGTCCTTGTCTCGTCGTTCCGCGTAACCTCTATGACGGGCCCCTTTACCGCAACCTGAATCTCAGGTCTGACATAGAAATCAAGACTGCCAAGCGGCCCGGTAACCTTTACTGCATGGCCGTCAACGGCCACCTTGACGTTGCCCGGAATTTGTATCGGTTGTTTTCCTATCCTTGACATCTGTAATCCCCCAGCCCCCCTTTAGAAAAGGGGAGCAGCCTTATGTCCTGCGAACGACGTGACTTAGTAAACGGTGCAAATAATCTCGCCGCCAACGCCGGTCTCTCGCGCCTTTTTGTCGGTCATGATGCCCTTGGACGTGGAGATTACGGATATCCCCATCCCGTTCAAGACCTTGGGGATTTCGTCCTTGCCGACGTATCTTCTGAGTCCAGGTTTGCTTATCCTCTTTATGCCGGTGATGGCGCTCTTTTTGGAGGAATATTTCAATTGCACCTTCAAGGATGACCGCTTGTCGTCCTTTATCAGGGAAAAATCTTTTATGAATCCCTCTTCCTTGAGCAGCTTGGCCAACTCCGTCTTTATATTGGACGAGGAGACCGTGACATCGCGCTTTTTAGCAATAAGCGCGTTTCTCATGCATGTGAGCATGTCCGCTATCGGATCCGTAACTGACATTCCTTAGTTCTCCTCTTTATTCATTGAAGCCGTAACGGCCGCGATGCGTGAACCGTCGAAAAGATAAAGACCATCACGTTTACGGCCGTTGGGCCTACCAGCTTGACTTCATTACGCCCGGGAGTTCGCCCTTCAACGCCATCTTCCGCATGCAGATCCTGCACATGTCGAACTTCCTGTAGTAGGCCCTGCTCCTGCCGCAGATGGGGCAACGGTTATACTCCCTCACCTTGAACTTCTTCTTTCTCTTTGCCTTTACTATAAGCGACTTTTTAGCCACTCCGAAACCCCCATTAAGACCGTTGTCCGTGACCGTTGACCGTAACCGTAAAGAAATTCGTTTTTACACGGACACGGTTCACGGCCGTTACGCCGTTATTTTTTGAACGGCACCCCGAGATGTTTCAAGAGCGCCTTGCCTTCCACGTCCGTTCCCGCGTCGGTGTTTATGGTGATGTTCATGCCGCGTATCTTGTCAATCTTGTCGTATTGAATCTCAGGGAAGATTATCTGCTCTTTCACCCCTATGGTGTAGTTGCCCCTGCCGTCAAACGACCTGTCGGGCAGTCCCTTGAAATCCCGTATCCTCGGTATGCTGAAGTTCACGAACCTGTCGAAAAACTCGTACATCTTTTGTCCCCTGAGCGTGACCATGCAGCCTATGGGCATCCCCACCCTGAGTTTGAAGTTTGCAATGGACTTTTTGGCCTTGGTGACGACGGGCCTCTGCCCCGTTATGGCGCCTAAATCGCGTGACGCGGCCTCAACGACCTTTGCGTCCTTTACCGCCTCGCCGAGTCCTATATTAATGACTATCCGCGTGATTTTCGGCACCTGCATCACGTTGGTGTAACCGAACTCACCCATCATCTTAGGAACGACTTCTTTTCTATATATATCTTTAAGCCGCGCCGTCATTTATCAAGCACCTCATTGCACGATTTGCAGTACCTTACCTTCTTGGCGCCGTTTTCTATGAACTTGCGCCCTACCCTTACCGGCCCTTTGCACTTCGCGCAGAGCAGCATAACGTTGCTTATATGGATGGGGACCTCTTTTTCGATTATCCCGCCGTGTTTGTGCTTCTGGGACGGTTTGCTGTGGCGCTTTACCACGTTTACCTTCTCCACCAACACGGTCTCTTTATCGGGGTTGACGCGGACTATCTTTCCGGTCTTGCCCTTGTCCCTGCCCGTTGTGACCATCACCTGATCGTCTCTTCTTATCTTTAAGCCCATCATCGTTGCCTTTTGTCTTTAATATTCACCTTTATCAAAAAGGTTCACGGGAGACGGGTTTGAAACCCGTCTCTACGTCTCAATGTGCGTCCGCCTTAAACACCCCGATTAGAGGACTTCCGGCGCCAGCGATACTATCTTCATGAACTTTTTGGCCCTAAGCTCCCTTGCAACCGGGCCGAATATTCTCGTGCCAACGGGTTCGTTGTCCTTGTTTATTATAACGACGGAATTCTCGTCAAACCTTATGTAGGAGCCGTCGGGCCTGCGCGTTTCCTTGCGCGTGCGCACGACCACCGCGCGCGTTACCTCGCCCTTTTTAACCTTTGAATCAATGACCGCCTCTTTCACGTTGACGATAACGACGTCTCCTATTAAGGCAAAGAGCTTATTCGACGCGCCTACCACCTTAATACATGAGACCTTCTTGGCCCCGGAATTATCGGCCACGCCGAGTATGCTGCGCATCTGTATCATAAAAACCTCTCCGTGACATGATCAGGCCTAAAGGCCTGAGCTACTGCGCCCTCTCGACGACCTCAATCACGCGCCACCTCTTTGTCTTGCTTATCGGGCGCGTCTCGATTATCGTAACCTTATCGCCGGCCTTGCACTCGCCCTTTTCGTCATGCACGGCGTATCTTACGCGCCTCTTGACGTATTTTCCGTAGAAGGGGTGTTTTGTGAGCCGCTCTATCGAAACCACCACCGTCTTGCCGGTACCCCCGCTTCTCACCACGCTGCCGGTAAGGGTCTTCCTGTTGTCGGTGCGCGCCGTGCTCATTGCCTTGCCCCCGAAGAAGGCAATGCCTTCTTTTCCATCCCGGTGATCGCGGTCTTTACCCTTGCGATATCCTTCCTGAGCGCCCTGAGTCTCAACGGGTTTTCAATCTGCGACGTAACGTGCCGCATACGGAGATTGAAAAGCTCCTTTTGGAGTTCCGACTCCTTCGATTTTATCTCCGCGAGCGTCATCTGTTTTAATTCTGCCGGTTTCATACGGTATCCCTTTTAATGAACTTCGTCGGAATGGATATCTTATGCTTGGCGAGCCTGAACGCCTCTTTTGCGACGTCCTCGGTCACGCCCTCCATCTCATAGAGTATCCGCGCCGGTTTAATGACGGCCACCCAGTCTTCGGGACTGCCCTTGCCGCTTCCCATCCGTGTCTCCGCGGGCTTTTTGGTGACCGGCTTATCGGGGAATACCCGAACCCAAATCTTTCCGCCCCTCTTTATGAACCGGGTCATGGCCACGCGCGCGGCTTCAATCTCTCTGGTGGAGAGCCAGCCGCACTCGGTCGCCTGCAGCCCGTAATTTCCGAAACTAAGCGCGGCGCCTCGGGTCGCAAGCCCCCTTCTTTTGCCCCTCTGCTGCTTTCTGAATTTAACCTTCTTGGGTATCAACATGGTGAATGACCTTTTTGCGCCAAGTAATCACTGTATGGCGGGCAGGGGCGGCAACTGAGCAACGGTAAACTCTTTTACTCACCGCTTTCCACGTCCCTCACCCATCTTTATGCCTGCGCCTTTGATTCCGCTTCAACTGCCGGGGCCGTTGTTTGCGCTATCTCGCCCTTGAATATCCATACCTTTACGCCTATAATCCCGAATGTCGTTAAAGACTCGGCAAGCCCGTAATCAATCTCGGCCCTCAAGGTGTGAAGCGGAACCCTGCCTTCCCTGTACCATTCGGTGCGCGCGATCTCCCCTCCGCCAAGACGCCCGGCGCACATAATCTTTATGCCCTTGACCCCCATGCGCACGGACGTAGTAACGGCCTTTTTCATCGCCCTTCTGAAAGAGACCCTTCTCTCCAGCTGCATGGCTACGTTTTCGGCAACGAGCTGCGCGTCCGTATCGGGCTTTCTTACCTCTACTATGTCAAGCTCCACTGCCCTGCCCGTGAGCGCCGCGAGAGTCTTTTTCATCACGTCAATCTCCGCCCCGCGCTTGCCGATGACTATCCCAGGCCTTGCCGTGCGTATGATGACCTTAACGTTATTGGCGGTCCTCTCGATCTCTATCCGCGATATACCGGCGTGAAAAAGCTTCTTTTTCACGAACTGTCTTAGTTTTCTGTCCTCGTGGATGAAAACGGCGTAGTTCTTCTTGCCGTACCAACGAGAATCCCAGTCGCGGGTTATCCCAACCCTGAAGCCTATCGGATTTACCTTCTGACCCAAAAAAAACCTCCGTTTGTTTCGTTAGTTACTGAAGACCGGCGGCCATTGTCCCCGCGTCTGCCCATTGCAATTATAAAGACACTGTCCCGGACAAAACATCCGTCCCTGCCGCGTTATTTTTGAGCAACGACTATCGTTACGTGGCTGGATCTCTTGCGGATGAGCGCCCCTCTGCCCATCGCCTTCGAGTACGTGCGCTTCATGACCGGCGCCGGGTCAACGTAAGCCTTCGTAACGTAGAGCTTGTCAACGTCGAGCTTTTTGGCGTTCTCCGCGTTGGCTATGGCGCTTTTTAAAATCTTCACTATGTCGCGCGCGACGGCCTTTTCGACAAAGCTCAGTATAGAGAGCGCAATGTCCGCTTTTTTACCCCTTATAAGGTCAACTACAAGCCGCGCCTTCTGAGGTGAGATTCTCATGTATCTGACCGTTGACTTTGCTTCCATATCCGTTATCCGTTATCGGGTATCGGTTACGGGTATCGGTTACCGATACCCGTTCACCGTTTTGCGGCTGTCAGCCCTTCGCGCCTGCGACCTTTACCTTCTTTATGCCGGTATGGCCGTGGAACGTGCGCGTGGGCGAGAACTCTCCGAGTTTGTGCCCCACCATGTTCTCCGTGATAAAAACCGGGATAAACTTCCTGCCGTTATGGACGGCCATGGTGAAGCCGACCATCTCAGGGGTTATCATCGAACGCCTGGACCAAGTCTTGACGACCTTTTTTACCCTCGCGTCGCCCGATGCCTCTATCTTTTCAAGCAGGTGCTTGTCTACAAACGGTCCTTTTTTTACCGAGCGGGCCACTACTTCTTCCTCCTCGTTACGATATACTTATTCGACTGAGTTCTTCTTCTGGTCTTGTATCCCTTTGTAGGAACGCCCCACGGATTAGACGGGTGATTTCCACCCTTACTTTTGCCCTCGCCTCCGCCGTGCGGATGGTCAACGGGGTTCATGGCAACGCCACGGACGCGGGGACTCCTTCCTAACCACCTCGAGCGTCCGGCCTTTCCGATGGTGATGTTCTCGTGATCGAGATTGCCGACCTGCCCGACTGTGGCATAGCATTCCTGCAGCACCATTCTAACTTCGCTGGAGGGGAGTTTTACCGTTGCATAGTCCCCTTCCTTCGCCATAAGCTGCGCGTAGGCGCCTGCGCTCTTTACGAGCTGTCCCCCCTTGCCGATCTTCATCTCGATATTGTGCACGAACGAACCGACCGGTATGGAGCGCAAGGGAAGCGAGTTGCCGGGTTTTATGTCGGCATCAATCCCGGACACCACCGTATCACCCACCTTGAGTTCGTGCGGCGCGAGTATATAACCCTTTTCGCCGTCTGCGTAATGCAGGAGGGCAATATTTGCCGTGCGGTTGGGGTCGTACTCGATGGCCGCGACATTAGCGGGCACGTTTTTTTTGTCCCTCTTAAAATCAATGAGCCTAAGAAGCCTCTTGTGCCCGCCGCTTATCCAGCGGGATGTAATCCTGCCGAAATGGTTTCTTCCGCCGGTGCGCTTGCGGGGCGCGGTAAGCGCGCGTTCAGGCCTTTTCTTTGCAACGCCAACGAATATCAGCGTTGTCTTGGTCCTTGAAGCGGGTGAAGTGGGTTTATAGCTTTTTACCGGCATCTTGTTTTCCTTATACGCGCAAAAGGCAGATTATCGTTTCACTCGGGACATTTTACGCTGTCTTATGCGCCCTCGAAGAGTTCTATCTTGTCGCCCTCTTTGAGGGATACGTAGGCCTTTTTGCGCGTGGGTTTTCTGCCGGCGGTCTTACCCATCCTCTTCATCTTGCCCGGCACCTTGTGCGTATTGACGTCCAAGACCTTCACGTTAAAGGCCTTTTCAACGGCCTCTTTTATCTCTTTCTTGTTGGCGGAAGGCTCGACCCAAAAAACGACCTTATTGCCCTTGGCGGCCTCCGCGGTGCTTTTTTCCGTTATGACGGGCGCCAATATTACCGAATATGGGTCTTTCATTAAAGCATGGCCTCCACTTTCTCAAACGCGCTCTTTGTCATGACGAGGTTGTCGTAGTTAAGCACGTCGTATACGTTTATGCCCCCCGGCAAGAGCACCTTGAAGTCCTTTAGATTCCGCGCCGCGAGTTTGAAGTTCTTGTTGTCCGCGTCAATCACCACAAGGGCGTTGTCGAGCTTATTTTTCGTTAATAGTTCAACCGCGAGCTTTGTCTTAGGCTCCTTGAGGTTCAAGGACTCGAATATCGTGAGTTTGCCGTCGTTGAGCCTGAGCTTGAGGGCAGATACAAGCGCGCCCTTTTTGACCTTCTTGGGGACGCTGTATGAATAATCGCGCGGATGCGGGCCGAATGCTATGCCGCCGTGCCGCCATATCGGCGACCTATTCGACCCTGAGCGCGCCCTGCCGGTGCCCTTCTGCTTCCACGGCTTTACGCCGCCTCCGCTTACGTTTGCGCGGGTCTTGGTGGATGCGGCGCCGGCCCTTTTGTTGGCCGTCTGCATCTTCACCACCTCGTAAAAGAGCGCCTCATTGACGCGGCCCGCGTAGCGCTCCGGGTCGAGGGTTATCTCCGTCACCTTTTTTCCGTCGTTGTCAATTACGTCGAGTTTCATCTTCTGACCCATAACCCTCTACCTGAATATATTACTATACGCAAACCTTAGATGTTTCTCAAGAAGAAAAAACCTTCCGACCAGACGGTTGTGCCCTATCGGCCGGGGTTATTTGCGTCTCTTTACTGACCTCTTTATTATCACGATGCCGTTGATCGGCCCTGGGACCGCGCCGTTTATGAGGATAAGGTCGTCTTCCGCCCTTACGCCTACGACCTTGAGGTTCTGCACCGTTACCCTTTCGTCTCCCATGTGTCCCGCCATCCTCATGCCCTTGTAGACCCGGGACGGATCCGAGCTTGAGCCGATGGAGCCCGGGGCCCTATTGTGCATGGAGCCGTGCGATTCCGCGCCGCCGCTGAAGTGATGTCTCTTCATGGAACCTTGAAAGCCCTTGCCCTTGGACCTTCCGGTTACGTCCACGAAGTCGCCTTGCTTAAAAACGTCCGAGCATTTCAACGGCGCGCCGGGCTTGTAGGAATCAAGCTCCGTGCCCTTGACTTCGCAGAGATGATAGAGACACGGCGTGGCGGCCTTTTTGAAATGACCTTGCATGGCCAATGTCGCCCGACCATCCTTCTTCACCAAGAAACCTATCTGCATGGCGTCATACCCGTCGCTTGACTTGGTCTTTCTCTGCACCACGCAGCACGACCCTGTCGCAACCACCGTAACCGGCACGACGGCGCCGTCTCCCGAATATACGTGAGTCATCCCTATCTTTTTACCGAATATTCCTTCAATCATAACCACCGAGCCTCTTAGCCTCTTATTGGGGTCTTCCGTCGTGCGTTATAATCACAATATTATCAATCGAGTTTTATCTCGACGTCAACGCCGGCCGGCAGGTCGAGCTTCATAAGCGCATCCACCGTGCTCTGCGTAGGCTCGACTATGTCCATGAGCCTCTTGTGCGTGCGTATCTCGAACTGCTCCCTGCTCTTCTTGTCTACATGCGGACTCCTCAGCACGCAATACTTATTTATGCGCGTCGGAAGCGGGATAGGCCCTTTTATGCTGGCCCCCGTCCTCTTGGCCGTGTCCACTATTTCCTTGACCGACCTGTCAAGAAGCCTGTGGTCGAAAGCCTTAAGCCTTATCCTTATCCTCTGATTGTCCACCATATTGCCCCGTTGTCCTTCTCGATATTAAAGGCCGTTTTCAGTATTACGCCAATATCTTCGTCACTACGCCCGCGCCGACCGTTCTGCCGCCTTCCCTGATTGCGAACCTCAGGCCATCTTCCATGGCTATCGGCATTATCAACTCCACTTCCAAGTTCACGTTGTCTCCGGGCATTATCATCTCCGTGCCGTCGGGCAGCTTCGACACGCCCGTTACGTCCGTTGTCCTGAAGTAAAACTGCGGACGGTATCCGTTA
>JACRCC010000043.1 GCA_016234405.1 Deltaproteobacteria bacterium
CTTTGAACCCGTTCGCTTCGCTCAGTGATGACGGAAACGAAAGACTCGCAAAGACGTCTTGGGGTCTGCGCTGCTGATGCGGGAAGACCGGTCATCGAAGCCTCCGGGATGAAGGTTCAAGCTGAAACCCCGCGCTGCAAAGCAAAACCAGATCATCGAGGAAAACGGCGAGGGCGGAAAATACGGCAATGCGACGTTAGATGATTGTTACCGGATTGGGCGGGGAGTGTCAAGGGGAAAATGAGATGTTGGTTTTTGCGCTCACCCAGCGCCACTTTGGATCACCGTTGTTTGTCGGGTGCATCCAGCTTCGGTAAACCAAAGTGGCGCTGGGCTCATTCAACCGCGCCCCAGTTCGCGCCTTGCTTGATGTTGACCTTTACCGGAACCTTGAGAGATACAACCCCTTCCATCTCTTTTTTTATAAGACTGCAAAGCTCACCCTGTTCACTAACCGGCGACTCGAAGATAAGCTCGTCATGGATTTGAAGGAGCATCCTCGACTTTAACCCGGCATCTTTTAAACGATCGAATATCCGTATCATCGCGGCCTTGATCATGTCCGCGGCAGTGCCCTGCACCGGCGTATTTATCGCCGCCCTCTCGCCGAACCTGCGCACCGCCTCCACCGGGCTTTTAAGCTCATGGATAAAACGCCGTCTGCCGAAAAGGGTGGTCGTAAAACCCGCGCGTGCCGCCTCTGCCACGGTATAATCAATAAATTCCTTAACGCGGCTATAATGGCTGAAATAGGCGGTAATGTATTCCTCAGCCTCTTTCACCGGAATGCCGAGTTCAGTCGAGAGGCCGTAAGCCCCCATGCCGTATATTATCCCGAAGTTTATGGCCTTGGCCCTCCGTCTCATCTCCGGGGTTACAAGACCCGGCAACACTCCGAAAACCCCGCTTGCGGTCGCGGTGTGGATGTCCGCGTTTTTTATAAATGCCTCGATAAGGGCGGGGTCTTCCGAAAAATGGGCCACGATGCGCAGCTCTATCTGCGAATAGTCCGAGGATATGAAGACGCAGCCCGGGTCCGCCACAAAGGCCTCCCGGATGCGGGACGCCAACTCTCCCCTGACCGGTATATTTTGCAGATTGGGACGCGAGCTGGAAAGTCGCCCCGTAGCCGTCACCGTCTGATTAAAGGTCGTGTGGATACGGCCTGTTTTTGGGTTTGTAAGCTCAAGTATAGCGTCCACATAAGTTGATTTTAGTTTGCTTAACTGCCTGAATGCTATTATCTTCTGAGGGACATCGTGTTGGACCGCGAGCTTCGTGAGCACCTCTTCATCCGTTGAAAAACCGGTCTTGGTCTTTTTAACAGGTTTTAATTTCAACTTATCGAAAAGCACCTCGGACAATTGCTTGGGCGAAGATATGTTAAAGGCGCAGCCTGCGCAATTATAAATTTCACGCTCCGTCTCAGTCAATTGCCCCCCGATTTCCCTTGAGAGCATCTCTAATTTTACGGCATCAACCCGCACCCCGGCCTCCTCCATATCTGCGAGCACGGCAGACATCGGCAACTCCATGCCCTGATAGAGGTTAAGTAACCCGTCTTCTTCAAGTTTTTTGTGAAGTATTTCAGATACCTCATTTATAGTACGCACTTTTTCAGAGGCAATTTTAATGGCGTCTTCACCGTGATTTTCAAACGCCTTGCCGAGATACTCCTGCGTCAGCCCTGCGATGGAGTGGTCTGATTTAGACGGATTTAAGACATAGGAGGCCAAAGACGTATCCATAGAAATGCCCCTGAGCGTTACCCCTCCACTCATAAAAAAGCGGTAGAGGGCCTTAGAATCGTCGGTGTTCTTTTGAATGCCTGCGTCTTCGGCAAAAACCCGTAAACGCCTTAACGCCGCGTCTTCCGATACGCCTTCGGGGAAATTACCAGCTTCAATGGCAAGACGGATACAGAAACACGAGTCTTTGCCCGCCGAAATCGCAAGCGCGAGGGGTTCGCCATTCTCATCCTGCATGAGCGTTATCGCGGCGGTCTTAAGTCCCTTCAATGATTCTGCGGCCTCCCCAAGCGACTCGTTTGTCAAAACCTCACGGACTTCCATCGTCGGGGTGAACGTTTTTCCCTCATCTTTAAACATCTCTTGAACTAATTTTTTGAATTCAAGTTCCACGAGCAGGGGCTTTAGCGCCTCCATGTCAAAACCCCTGAACTCAAGCCCTGTCAAGCTGACGTCAATAGGCACGTCCGGATGGAGGGCAACGAGTTCGCGGGAGGTTAATGCGTCATCTTTGTGCTCAATCAAGTTTTTTCTAAGCTTCTCGTTGCGCACCGAGGCGATATCGGCATAGAGCGCGTCAAGCGTTCCGTACTCCTTGATGAGTTTTACCGCGGTCTTAGTGCCCACGCCCTTCACTCCGGGGATATTGTCCGAGGCGTCTCCCGCAAGCGCGAGAAAATCCTTGATGGCCGTGGGCGGCACGCCGAACCTCTCCTCCGTTTCGACCGGGCCCCACTCCTTGCCTGTGAGATAATCAAGCACTTTGGTGTCCGTTGAAACAAGCTGATACATATCCTTGTCGCCGGTTATCATCGCGGTCTTGACTCCTGCGGCGGAGACATTTTTAACGATGGTGGCCATCACGTCGTCCGCCTCAAAGCCCTCCTTTTCGATAGAGCGGACGCGCATGGCACGGAGCATCTTTTTGATATACGGCGCCTGTCGGCTCAAGGCGTCCGGCATCGGTGGCCTATTGGCCTTATAGTCATCATATATTTCTTTTCTGAAAGAAGGCCCTTTTACGTCGAAGGCCACCGCAAGATATGCGGGCTTGTATTCGTTTATGATTTTCAGGATGCTTTGAGTGAATCCATAGACCGCGTTAGTGGGAATGCCCTTGGAGGTCATAAAACTTGCGGGCACCGCATGAAAGGCGCGGTACATGAGCGAGTTGCCGTCAATGAGGATGAGCGTTTTTTTCTCTTTATCCATAATTGTTTGATAGAGGGTTATGCCCTCTTAGGTTGACAGGTACCCGGCTATTATATATACTTTTTACATGATAGGCATTTTATTCGCTTTTTTCATCATCTTTATCCCCCTTATTCCTTCGTCCGCCATCGGCCAGACGGACAGCGTATCCACGGCGCGAACGGCAATCGAGGAGTTCCATGCCGAGATAACGAAAGCCGTAAAGATCGTTGCAATGAATGAAGGATTAATGACGCAACCCGTTTTTGCCGGGAAGAAACAAGCCGCCTTAAAGGAACTCGATACCATAAGGTGGTCGCAGGAACCCGGTGCAAGGCGACACAGAAGGGTTATGACGATTTTTGAGGCTTACACGGCGGACGTGATAAGCGCAATAAAAGAGGCGTCTTCAAAACTGCCGGGCATGGACGCCGCAAAAATGGACGGGCTTATGTCCAAGATGACGATTATAAAGGAAAAAAAGACCCGCGTGGTAAAAGAGTCTTTAAAGAACGAGACATATCGGAAAGAATCCCCTAAACCCGTGCCCTCCGTTGACCGCCCGCCCCGCGAAAAGGACGCTGAAGGAGGCGCCGACATCTGGGACAGGTAAATCGGTTATCGGTTGCCGGTTTAAGGACGATTATTTTTTACCTTCACCGATAACCTTTACGCAAGCCCGCAGTTAAAGAGAAAAACGTGCCAGTAGTATTTGAAAAACTCGCCGGCCGATATGGCCAATGCGTCAAGCGCAGAGAATTCTTTTTTACGCGCTGGAGTCTCCGTATAAACCGCAGACGGATATTTAGCCGTTATATCCATGCCGGGCGGCATAATCTTAGTGAAGATATAATATGCCCGCTTCATGTGGTAGTCCGACGTTACAAGCGTCATTGATTTAAATCCCTTTTCCGACATAATACGTCTCACCTCAACCGCGTTCCCATAAGTGCTTTTCGATTTCTTCTCAAGGATTATCTTAGGACGCTCCGAAATCGTCAATCTCTTTAAAAATATCGCGTCAACGCCGGAATCTTCATTTACCCCGCTCAGGATGAGCGCCCCGGCAGCGCCTTTTCGGAGGAGAGTCAGCCCCTCGTCCGTCCTCCCCCTGCCTCCGGTCAACACGACTATGGCGTCGGCATGGAGGGAAACCCCCGCGCCATCGGGGGGCAAGCGTCCGGGCGGCTCGTCAAACACAAAACAATAGAAGAGATACCCGGCGACGACGATAAAAACAACCGCCCAAGAGTATATGTATGTCTTGACCCTCATTTGTTTATCGCCATAATAACCCTTGCATCGAAAGGTTCGATACGTTATAATAAAAAAATTATTTTCTCTTAGGAGGCAGCGCCATGTCAGCCGTTTGCGATATCTGCGGAAAAGGGCCGTCTTTCGGCAACAACGTAAGCCACGCCAACAACAAGACCCGCAGGAGATGGAACCCAAATCTCCAGAGCGTGCGCGCCGTAAAAGACGGGCGCGTGAAAAAGATCCGCGCGTGCACGAGGTGCATCCGCTCAGGGACGGTAGTCAAGGCCGCCTGAAGGCCGTGAATCGTGAGTCGTAAGGCGCATGGGATTAAAATCGTTTACATGGAATTTTCACGTTTCACGAATCACGGTTCACGGCCGTTAATCGCTTACCGCCGCTATCGCGTCAATCTCTATGTCCACGCCCTTGGGGAGCCTCGCGGCCTCGACCGTAGCGCGAGCAGGATACGGGGGTTTAAAGAAATCCCCGTACACGCCGTTCATGTCTCCGAATTGCGCCATGTCTTTTAGAAAGACGGTCGTCTTTACGACGTCATTCATGCCTGCGCCGGCCTCTTCAAGCACGGCCTGCAAATTGCGCAAGACCTGACGGGTCTGAACTACGATATCCCCGTCAATTATCTCGCCCGTAGCCGGTTCTAACGGTATCTGACCTGACAGAAAAATAAACCTGCCCATCCTTACGCCCTGCGAATACGGCCCTATGGCCGCAGGGGCATTGCCGGTCTTTATCTCCTGTTTTATCATCTGCTCTGTAAAACCTCCTTTAACGGCCGTGAACCGTGTAAATACCGTCATCCGTGACCGTGTCCGTGAAAGGATTTTTTCTTTACGGTTACGGTTCACGGTCACGGCCTCATCACGGTATCGCTTCGGTTTCGCCGTCTTTTGAAACGTCTTTTCTGACCCTCTCGACCTTAGTAACGTTCTTTATCTTCTGAATCGCCTTTATGATGGTCTTCAAATGAGCGGCGTCGTTCACCTCCACTTCGAACCTGCACAACGCCTTATTGTCCTTGCTGGTCTTTATCTCGGCGCTCGATATGTTGGCGTCAGCCGCCTTTATTGCGTTTGTTATCTCGGCGAGCAGCCCTTTTTCGTTCCTGCATACGATATCAATCTTCACGGGGCGCGTCGTCTTTTCTTTTTTATCCCACGCCACGTCTATCCTTCTGTCTTTGTCTATATGGAGCATGTTAGGACAACCCTTCGAGTGCACGGCTACTCCCTGACCCTGCGTTATGAAACCGGCAATCTCGTCTCCCGGCAGCGGGTTGCAGCATTTGGCGAATCTAACCAACATGTCTTCGGCGCCGCCGACTATTACCGGGCTTTTCTCCTTCTTGCCGCGCGGCGTAATCTTATCGAGCACCCTCTTGAAGACGGCGAGATTATACTTGGTTTCGAGTTTTTCCGGCGGGAGGAGTTTACCGAGTACCTGCGCGACGGAAATTTTACCGTAACCCACGCTCGCAATCAGACTTTCGACCCCCTGCAGCCCGAATCCATCCTTTGCTGTCTTTTCCATTTCACCGGTCTTCAAGAGTTTGGGGAAATCCAGCCCGTGTTTGGCAAACTCATTAACGCATATCTCTCTGCCAAGACCTATGCTCATCTGGCGCTCTTCGGTCTTTATCCAATGACGGATGCGCGTGCGCGCCCTCGGACTCTTTACGAAACCGAGCCAGTCCTTGCTGGGATGATGGTTCGGCGACGTGATTATCTCCACCACGTCGCCGTTTCTGAGCTGGTATTTAATCGGCGACATCCGCCCGTTCACCCTTGCGCCGTAACACCTGTTGCCGACGTCCGTGTGGATTGAGTAAGCGAAATCAACGACCGTGGCGCCCGCGGTAAACTCCTTTATGTGCCCCTTGGGGGTGAATACGTAGACCTCGGTCGGAAAAAGATCAATCTTGAGGGTTTCGAGGAACTCATCCGAATCCTTCAGGTCCCTCTGCCACTCGACGAGCTGGCGCAGCCACGCGAAGTTCTTCGTGTCTTTCCCCTCCCCCCCCTTCCCCTCTTTGTACTTCCAGTGCGCGGCTATCCCGCACTCCGCCACGCTGTGCATCTCCGTAGTGCGTATCTGAACCTCCATCCTGACCCCGTAAGGGCCGATGACGGTGGTATGAAGCGACTGATACAGGTTGCCCTTGGGAAGCGCGATGTAGTCCTTAAACCTGCCCGGCACCGGCTTCCACGCTGAATGCGTGATGCCCAGCACCTCATAGCATTCCTTTACGGTCTTCACTATGACCCTGAAGGCGATGATGTCGTAGATGTTCTCGAAGTTCACGTCCTGCGACGCCATCTTTTTGTAGATGCTGTAGAGCTGTTTGGGCCTTCCGGTCACCTCGCCCTGCACCCCGTGCTCCTTGAGCTTTTCCTCTATCATCACCTTGACGTGCTCGATGTAGTTCTCCCGGACGACCTTTTCCTGCGCGACCCGCTCCGAGAGGTTGGCGAATTTTTCAGGTTCGAGGTGTTTGAAGGCGAGGTCTTCAAGCTCGGTCTTTATCCATCCAATGCCGAGCCTGTTGGCAAGCGGGGCGTATATGTCGAGGGTCTCACGCGCAATCATCTTCTGCTTTTCGGGCGGCATGGCCCCGAGGGTGCGCATGTTGTGGAGCCTGTCGGCGAGTTTGATAAGGATGACCCTGATGTCGCGCCCCATCGCGAGTATCATCTTCCTGAAGTTCTCGGCCTCGTGGTCTTCCTGCTTATCGAAAGTGACGCGGCTCAACTTCGTGAGGCCGTCAACGAGGACCGCAATCTCGGGGCCGAAGGTCTCTTCTATCTTTTCGATTGTAGTATGCGTGTCTTCCACGGTGTCGTGGAGGAGGCCGGTTGCGACGCTCTGGACGTCGAGTTTCAAGGCCGTAAGGATATTTGCGACCTCAAGCGGGTGGTCGAGGTAAGGCTCTCCTGAAAGGCGGGTCTGCCCTTGGTGCACCACGCCCGAGAACACGTACGCCTTTTTAATTATCTCCGTATCGGCGGACGGGTTGTAGGCAGCTACCCTGTCAATTATATCCTCAAGCCTTACCATAGTTACGCCCAAAGAACGTGAGATTGGATGCCTCTGTCCCGATAATGACAATCTAACTCAAACCGGTTTTTATTTCAACAAGCACAACGAATACCGGAATTCTCATCCCTTGCGTTGAAAACCGGTTTTGTTATATATTATATAGAGGACTATATTATGATTGACCGAATTAAGACCCTAAACATCAAGAAATTACTGGTTTATGCGGCCATAGCAACCGTAATCTTTTCGGTTGGGGGATACTTCTATCTCACCTACAACCTGCCTACGATAGATTCACTTGACGACTACCATCCCGACCTCGTCACAAAAGTCTATTCGCATGACGGCCGCGTCGTGGCTGAATTTTTCACTGAGAGAAGAATCGTTGCGCCGCTCAACAAAATGCCCAAGCACCTTATTAATGCCTTCCTCGCGGCCGAGGACTCGAAGTTCTACGAACATGAAGGGCTTAATTACATGAGCATACTGCGCGCCGCTTACAAGAATATGCTGGCCGGACGGGTGGTGCAGGGCGGGTCTACCATCACACAGCAGGTGGCGCGGAGTTTTTTCCTCACGCAGGAGAGAAAGATTTCAAGGAAGATCCGCGAGGCCATCATGGCCTACAGGATTGAAAGGCGGCTTACTAAGGACGAAATTCTAAACCTCTATCTCAACCAGATATATCTCGGCAACGGGGCCTACGGCGTGCAGACCGCGTCGGAAACCTACTTCGGCAAAAACGTTCAAGACTTGAATCTGGCCGAGGCCGCCATGCTCGCGGCCCTGCCCAAGGCCCCGAGCAAGTATTCCCCGCTCGTAAACTTCGAAGTGGCCAAAAAGAGGCAGGAGTTCGTCCTCTCCCGCATGGTTGAGGAAAACTCAATAACCCCTGAGGAGGCCAAAAAGGCGGGGGCCGTAAAACTTAGGTTAAACCCCGACAAGAACGACAGCCTGTGGGTCGGGCCATACTTCACGGAGCACGTGCGAAGGTATATCGAGGAAAAATACGGCGAGGACATGGTTTACAAAGGAGGACTTTCCGTATACACCACGATGGACGTCGAGGAACAGAGGGCCGCTAACGAGGCGGTAAAGGAAGGGCTCCGTGAGCACGACAAACGCAGAGGCTACAGGGGCCCGCTTTTGACCCTCAGAACCAACGAGGAGTTGAACCTCTTCAAGGCCGAAGCTGCCCGGACGCTCGACGGCGCTCCCTTTGAAGTTGGCCGCCGCTATCAGGGCGTCATTGAAGCGGTAAACACGAAGGACATGACAATAACGGTTGACATAGGAAGCCGCAAGGGAGTGATAGCCCGGCCTGATTTGGAGTGGGCCAAACTCTACAATCCGACGGGTGATCCCGAAGGAGGCGTCCAGCAGGACTTGAAAAAGACCTTCCATGCCGGAGAGGTCGTTTTGGCGGCCGTGAAGACACTTCCCGACAAACCCGGAGACACGGTTAAACTCGCGCTTGAGCAGGACCCCGTTGCTCAGGCCGCTTTATTTGCCATTGAGCCGGCCACGGGTTACGTGCGCGTCATGATCGGAGGGGGGGACTTCTCGAAGACTCAGTTCAACCGCGCGGTGCAGGCCTTACGCCAGCCCGGCTCCGCGTTCAAGCCTTTCATATATACGGCGGCGATAGATAAAAATTACACCCCTGCCTCCGTCGTCGTTGACTCACCTCTTGTCTTTGACAACGAGACCGACAACACAATCAAAGAGGGCGAAGAAAAAGTCGAGGCATGGCGCCCGAAAAACTATGACGAGCAGTTCGCAGGCCCGACGACCGTAAGGGAAGGACTCGCAAAATCAAGAAACGTCGTAACCGTGAAGATATTGCAGGACATCGGCGTTAGTTACGCCGTGAACTACGCAAGGCTTTTGGGCATCACCTCTCCTCTTGCAAACGACCTGTCTCTTGCCCTCGGCTCATCCGCCGTTACGCTGCAAGAGATGGTTACGGCATTCGCCACCCTTGAAAATCAAGGAGGAAGACCCGCGCCGATATTCGTCACTAAAATCGTTGACTCGTCCGGCAGGACAATAGAAGAGAATATGCCCATTGTTACGCCCGTCTTAAGCCCCCAGACCTCTTATATCATGACAAACCTCCTGCAAGGCGTCATAGAAAACGGGACCGGCATGAGGGCCAAGTCCCTGGGCAGACCGGCGGCGGGCAAGACCGGCACCACTAACGACCTTAACGACGCATGGTTCATCGGCTACGTGCCGGGGCTTGCCGCCGGCTCATGGATAGGTTATGACGACGAGAGAAGACTCGGGGCGCACGAGACAGGCGCCGTGGCCGCGCTGCCCATCTGGCTCAAATTCATGAAAGAGGCTGTGGCGGATATGCCGGTGAGAAACTTCCCGGTGCCCGAGGGCGTTGAATTCGTGAAGGTTGACTCCAAGACCGGCGAGCCTGCAATCGCCGCTACACCTGAGACTATATTCGAGGTCTTTAAATCAGGCACCGGCCCCAAGGCCTCTTCCGCGGTATTAAAAAGACGCTCGACCGAGGTGTTTATGGACGACTCTGACGCTAAACAAGCCCCTACCCCTGTACCGGCGCCTCAACCGGCACAGGCAACGCACTAAACATGAAGACGCTCGTAGACGGATATAAAAGAAAGATTGACTACCTGAGGGTCTCCATCACCGACAGGTGCAACCTGAGGTGCGTCTACTGCATGCCGCCGGAAGGCATCGAGTTAATGGAATCTAAAAACATACTCCGATACGAAGAGATACTGCGCATAGCCGGCATCGCGGCAAAAAACGGCGTTACAAAGATACGTCTCACGGGCGGAGAACCTTTGGTCAGAAAAGGTCTGCTGGATTTTATAAGGAAATTATCTGAAGTCCCCGGCGTGGAGGATTTGAGCCTCACCACGAACGGCGTGCTCTTGAAGGGATTCGCTAAACCGCTCAAGGACGCCGGACTCAAGAGGATTAACGTAAGCCTCGATTCCTTGAAGCGCGAGAGGTTTGCGAAAATGACGCGCGGGGACGACCTTGACCGCGTCCAGGGCGGGCTTGAAGAATCGCTAAAGGCCGGACTCAATCCCGTCAAGATAAACATGGTGGTCATAAAGGGGTTTAACGAAGATGAGGTGCTCGACTTTGCCCTCCTCTCGAAGACAAAACCCTATCACGTCAGGTTCATCGAGTACATGCCCTTTGACGCCGAGGCCGGATGGCAAAAGGATAAATGCCTCTCGGTAAACACAATGAGGGAGATCATCGAGGCGCACGCCGGCCCGCTCGAGCCTGTCCGCGGCGCGGCCGCAGGCGCAGGCCCGGCCATACGTTATAGGTTCAAGGACGGAGATGCAATCGGCGAGGTCGGTTTCATAAGCCCGGTTTCCGAGCACTTCTGCGGAAGTTGCAACAGACTGAGACTTACCGCTGACGGCAAGTTGAGGACGTGCCTTTTCTCGGACAACGAGATTGACTTGCGCACCGCGCTGCGCGACGGTTCGGGGGATGGAATAATAGAAAAACTAATATTCCGCGCCGCCGCGGAAAAACCGGAAAGACACCACATAAACGAAAACGTCTTTAAAAAATGCAGCCGGACGATGAGCCTGATCGGGGGGTGAGTCCCTTAACTATGAGACCGTTTGACTATGCAAAAACCACCGTTGAGGCGCCTTTGCCGTATCTCATCTCATGGAACATAACCAAGAGGTGCAATCTCAAGTGCGCCCACTGCTACCTTGACGCAAGTGAATTAGAAGGCCGAGGAGAGACCTCAACCGAGGAGGCCAAGAGGGTCATCGCTGAGATTGCATCCTTAAACCCCTCGTCAATGCTCATCCTCACCGGCGGAGAGCCTCTTTTAAGGCCCGACTGTTTTGAGCTTGCGGCAGAGGCAAGCAGCAAAGGTCTCATGGTGGTCATCGGCACTAACGGGACGCTCCTTGACGATAATATCGCCGCCAAACTTATTGACGGCGGGGTGAAAGGCGTCGGTATAAGCCTTGACTCGACGACCCCTTCATATCACGACAGGTTCAGGGGCGTTGAGGGCGCGTGGAATAAAACCGTTTTCGGCATCGAGGCCTTGAAAAGACGCGCCGTTCCCTTCCAGCTCCAACTTACCGTAACAAAAGAAAACAGAGAGGACATCCCAAGGATTATCGAGTTCGCCCGCGAAAAGGGCGCTAAGGCCATAAATATATTTTTTCTCGTGTGCACCGGAAGGGGTCAGGATATGACTGATTTGAGTCCGCAGGAATACGAAGAGACCATGACCTGCCTCGCATCCGCCGAAAAAGAGTTTGAAGACAGGATAATGGTTAGGGCGCGGTGCGCCCCGCATTTTCTTAGGGTGGTGGCCGGGCTGAACCCGGAAAGCGGCATAGTCAAAGGGCACACGAGCGGGTGCATAGCCGGCTCAGGGTATCTTCGCATAACCCCTGACAATGAAGTAACCCCATGCCCGTATATGCCGGCAACAGGGGCAAGCCTCAGGACAAAAAGCCTGAAAGACATCTGGAACAACGAACCGGCTTTCCGCGCGCTCCGCACACGCGATTATTCGGGAAAATGCAGGGACTGCGAGTTCAGCGGCGCATGCGGAGGATGCAGGGCGCGCGCGCTGTCTTCGGGCAACACGTTGATGGGCGAAGACCCGTGGTGTGTCTACGAGCCTGCTGGCAAAAAACAAAATGTAGTTATGAAGGGATTACCCGCTTCAGCGGGAACCGAGTGGACAAAAGAAGCGCAAGAGAGGCTTTCCGCCGTGCCTGCCTTTTTAAGACAGATGGTAAAAAACGGCGTTGAAAAATATGCAGCGTCTAAGGGTTTAAAAACCATAACGCCGGATATAATGGCTGAAATTAAAAAGAGGGCCTCAAGATAACGTCTCAGGAGGGTAATTCCCTCTTCGAGGGAGTCAATGATATGCAGGGAAATACAGAACGGGAAAAACCTAAAAAGGGCGCAGCCTTGCAGTTTTTCGGGATGGTCTTGCTCTCATTGGGGCTTCTTAACGCCATGCTCGCGCTCAAAGGCGCGCTTACGCCAGACTGGTTCATTTACGTTTTAATCGTGCTCGGCTCCGCGCTCCTCGCCGCCGGCGTCTGGCGGTCGGGAATAAAATAACACCCTCGTAGCAGCTCAGACCTTTAGGTCTGATTACGTTAGAGGAGACGATTATGTCAGGGCTGCAAGCCCTGAGCTGCAAGCCCTGAGCTGCAAGCCCTGAGCTGCAAGCCCTGAGCTGCAAGCCCCGTTTAACGCATCCCTTGCCCCGTGTCCCGTTTTTTCCTTGCGCTCCTCCACCACAAAAATTCCACCCCTGCTATCACAAGGCCTATCACAATGGGCCAGACGTATACCGTGCTTTTCGTCGCCGGCTGCATGAGCAGCCAATGCCACGTCGTCATCACGTGTTTTGAGCCTTTTTCCTGATTTGAGCCGTCCCACGCGGCGAATGCAATTGGTATGAATTTGCCTTCACTGAACTGTATGTCCTTTTCCGCGTCCTTGGTCGTTAAAGCCCTTTTCATAACCACGCGCCACGTGCCGTTGTCGTAAACGCCCGTTGCCTTAAGGCCGACGGAGGCGGGGTCCCTTGTCTGCGCGTCCTTGAACCCCTTTGCATCCAAGAGTCTGACGGTCTGCCCGGCCCCCGCCGCAGACTCACTCTGCCAGAACCAGACGTTGACCGGATTAGCGGCGTCTCCCATTCCGAAATATGGTTTTTCACCTTCGGCGAGATTTCTCGGCCACTGCACCGCCACGCCGTCAACGAAGACATCGCCGTCGGCAATCTCAATGGCCTTTGCGTCCCCGGGCAGACTTCGCGTCCTGTCGTCCCATTCAAGGAGGATGGCAATCTCATCGGAGTTATAGACCGCACCCACGGAGACGGTATCGAGCGAAGGCGTAAAGTGCCTCTCCTGCGCGATTATCTGAGGCACGAGATAAAAACTCGTTACAGACGCGGCGTTCCATGCGGGGTCGTCCGTTTTATCCGGCAGCGCGCCTTCGATCCTCATGGCCTTTATCACGGTGTTGTCCGTGGGTTTTTTGCGCGGCGCATCGAGGGAGTTGACGTAGACGGCCGCGTCCCATCTTTCTTCATCGCTGAGTTTCTTGTTGCTCCCCGGGTCCGCGAAGCTCGGCATCTGGGTGCCTGGGATGCCGACGGTTACGCGGGTGTAAATATCCTTCACGTCGTTGCCGACCCTGAAACTCCACGCCTTCGTGAGATTCCGGGGCCACGTCCGCGCCCCCCAATCGTCCTTGAGTTTTTTCGTGCCGCTGCCTTTGCCCTCCCGTCCGTGACACTCCGCGCACCTGTTCTCGAATATTTTTTTACCGCGCTCAATGCCTTCTTTCGTGGACTTTGGCGCATTCGCGGTGTTTATCGCCGGCTTCTGAGGCGTGCCAAGTTCGGCGAACTTTTTTATGTAAGCGGTAACGTCGGCTGCATCCTTATCGCTGAGGATATCCGACCAGCCAGGCATTGACGTCCCGTTCATGCCGGTCCAGCCTGAGATGCCGTTGTGCGAGGGGTCGCCCTTTATCATCCTCATAAAATCTTCATCGGAGGGAACCATCTCGTCAAAGGGCGTGGACTTCCACTTATAAACCCCTGCGGTAAAATCCCTTGGAGGCGGAGAGAGAAAACTGGAGGCAGGCCCGTCGCCAGCACCAGTCTCACCGTGGCACCAGACGCAGCGCTTTTCATAGACACCTTTACCCGCCTCAACGCTGCCTCCCGCAAAGGTAATACTTGGCGCGGCAGAGAGCAGCAAGGCCAACAATGGCGCATATATTTTCATACGTCTATCCGTCCTTCTTTGAATTAGCGCTTACCCATGATCTGGGCGCGTTGTCCGTATAATCGTATATAAAGAGTATCGCCTTCCATACCTCATCCTCGGAGAGGAAGGTGTGCCACACGGGCATCGCGGAGAGCCACGGGGTCGCCTCTTTAGGCAGGCCCGGGCCGCCGGTTGAAATCCTCCAAAATACAAATGATTCTTGGAGCTGCGCAATCGTGTCCTTGCCCTGAAATGGAAGCGGGAGCGGATTGAAGCCTTGCGCAAAATGACCCTTGCCGTCGAGCTTGTCGCCGTGGCAGAAAAAACAGTTCTTGAAATAAACTGCCCCACCCTCCTTCACCGCCTCTTTGAATTTTTCAGGATTTTCCGTCTGAAGTTTCCTGAACGGATTTTCAAGGGTTGCAAGGTTGAAGGTTTTGTCGTACGCCTTCATAATCGTCGGCGGCGCGGGGTGCGTGGCCCTCAACTCCACCGGGGCATCAAACCCGGGTTTGATCTGGTTATACGTTATGAGCGCGCCAACGATAGGCGCTATGACGAAGACCGCGTTCCTTATAATCTTTTTTGAGGGGTCTTCCACAAGCGCCTTTATCGGCGCAAAAAGCCCCTGCGTGGATTCATCGGTTGAGGTCATTACAAGAAGCGCGGCAACTACGGCGAAGAACATGTACATCATTATGAGGCTTCCGGGTATCGGCTTATTCATAAACCAACCCGGGGACTTAAATATCACGTAGGCTATAAACACGATGACGACGAACCAAAGCAGCTTTGCGGGGTTTGCCCCATCAGGTTTCTTCATCCCCAACCTCTCTATTTGGATTTGGCCAGATAGTCCACGATAACCTGCAACTCGCCGGCCGTCATCTTGTCCTTGAAGTCCTGCGGCATCATGCCGGGCGGAAAGCCTGGCGCTATGTCGGCGTTCGGGTCAAAGACGGCTCTGCGCAGATAATCGGCGTTCTTCTTCGCGCCTATCTTCGTAAGGTCTGGCCCGATAGCCCCCTGCTCTCCGGCTATCTTGTGGCATAAGCCGCAGCCGAATTTTTTCACTATTTCCGCGCCCGTCTTGGCCGGAAGGGTGGCTGCCTGCGCGGAATCCTTACCCTCTGCCATTGGAGGACCTTTGGGTATCTCGACCGTCACCTCAGCGCCGCCCAAATTCTGAAGATATGCAATAACGGCCTTTATCTCCACGTCATTAAGTCCGATAGCGCCCTCAGATATGACGGGCATGGGGCTGACCGTGTCGTTGCTGCCCGTCACACCGTAACCGGCAACCACATAAGCCGAGGGCTTGCGCATGGACTCCTCTATATACCCAGCCAAGTCCTTTGCCCCGCCCTTATACCTTGTGTCTTTTAGCCTCTCACCAATTCTACCGGCTACGCCGTCAAGGAGGGGCGCCCTTTTTACGACTGGGTTGTGACAAAGCGTGCACGTCCCCTTCCCGTGAAATATCTTATCCCCCAAGGCAATAAACTGCTGTATGGTCATCTGAGCGAGGTCAATCGTCTCTTCCGCCGGCACAGGCGCGGAGTTCATGGGTGGAATATAGTTGGTCGCAAAAAGGGTATAGATGCCCATCGTCAGGAGGCTGAATATAATCACCTTAAAAAATATATTCATCTAATCCCTCCCCCCTCTTTGGGGTTTTTGGCGTCTGACCCTAAAGGCAGCGGTTTGTCTTGTTTTTTGGAACTCAGGGCGCTCAGCCAAAATATGAAAATGACCATAGCCATAAATATTATCGCGGCAGCCGAGACCGTCTTCGCTGCTGAGGCTATGGTCAGCGTGTAGGCGTTAACGGATGCGTCCCTCATAACCGAGTAAACGTGCCAGTGCTGCCTTATGGACGACCTGATAAAACCCATAAGCCCCATGAGCCACGTGAAAGAGACCGCCAAGAGGAAAAGCGCGTACTGGCTCCTTTGAGGAATACCCCCCCAGCGCAGCTCGCCAACGTCCTTTGCGCCCTTGAACATAAAAAAATCAATCACCATGCAGGCCGCGATGACGGTTAAAGTGGATGCGACCTGCGGGACGGAAGAAGCAACCTTGTAGACCGTGTTGGTGAAGTACCCGTAGTAGACGCCGAGGAAAACGATATTCAATATCGCGCCTGCGAATACGGCGGCCTGCGCGGCGCGGCCGAGCGGCGCCCATGAGACTACGGCGATCTTATTGGCCCTCCTGTAGAGGAGAAAGGAAAGAAACGTGAATATCAGCATGATGTTGACGGCCGTATTTTTGGCAGGCATGATGCCCAGAGGCCCGAGGAACGGATGATACTGGCCGCCCAGGGCCTTCAATTCCCAGGGCTTGAGTATGAGCGTGTGCGGCGTAAACCAAACGAGGAAACAGACGACTATCACGGCGGCGATGTATTTTATATACTTCGTATACCTATACGCCCCAGGACTTCTTTCCATGCCGCACCAGAGGTAGTAGTTGGCGGAAAGAAAAAGCGCGCCTATGATGACCGCCTGAGTGATGAAGAGCCACGCGAATGCCCCGCCCATGAGCGTTATCCCCATCTGCTGGCTGTAGGCGTATATCTCGGCGGTTAGCCAATAGCCGGCGAACGGAAGCGGCAGGAGCGCGGATATTGCGATGAGGTTGGCGGTATATCCCATCCAATCGTAATGCGCCCTGTCGGAATCGGACCTTGCGCTTAAAAACCTGTAGGCCGCATAAGCCCCGACTATTGAGCCGCCGAACGCGATGTTGGCCACGAACCTGTGCAGGTTTATCGGATTCCACAGGTGATTGTGTATCACGTGCCAGATGTTGCCGTCGAAAACTCCCCCCGCGTCAACGCCCGACGGGGACATCATAAATGTGACCCATGCGTTGGCCAAAAACATGAGGGTAGTGCCGACCGCGTTAAGGAGCAGCCCGATCGTGAGGTGCGCCCATTTACTGAACCCGCGCTCCATCGCGTGCCAGCCGTAATAATAAATATAGAGCGTCGCGCTTTCGGCGAAAAAAAGGAGCGCGTAGAGCAGCATCGTCTGCCCGAAAAGCCGCGTCATATATCTCATTAAATCGGGGTAGAATACGAAGAGGCTGAAGGCGAGGAGACCTCCGATGAGCGCCGTGACCGAGTAGGCCGTGAGCGAGACCTTTATGAACTCGTAGGCCATCTTGTCGTAACGCTCGTCCTTTGTCGCCATGCCCACGGCCTCGATGATGAAGACGAATATCGGCACGGCGAGAACAAAGGCCGCGAACCAGAGGTGCAATTGCGCCGCCATCCATACAAAGACCCTGCTGTTTATCCCCATGACGATTGGATAATCTTGCGCCTTGAGTTTCGGGGCCGGGGGATGGGTATATGTTTCCTCATGCGCAACGGGGCTGACAGCGTCGGTCCCGGCATAAGCCGCCGCAGGGCTGAAACTTGCGGAGAAACCCGTATTTAAAAATGCGGGGAAAAACATGACGGACAGGACGAACAAAAAAACTGCCTTTCCTGCCGTTCTCTTTTTCATCAGGCATGAAACCATAATGCAAACGCTCCTGAATTGGATTCTTCACCATTTCTCTGACAACCCTCAGTCCGGTCTGGGCTGCTTGTCAACCGTTGAACCTGAACGAAATGCCCTGTGCGTTGAAGAGGGCGACGTCGAGCATCAGAAACAACGCCGCGCAAATTACCAAGGCTATCACAAAAGGTATTATCGGGAATGACTTCATAAACCCTCCATGAATTTATTTTAAACCCGTGCCCTACTTATGGCCGAGAAACCAATAGAAAAAAACGAGTATTGCAACGAGGACGACCGTAAATAAAATCGGGCCGGCCTTTGACGAAGAGCCTTTGTCCATGTCAATCTCCGCGGGTTCAAGCTTGCAACCTGCACCCTTGATTTCGTAATGCTACCTGCCAAAAAGATAAAAGGCCGTGATTGCGGCTATTGCGAGCAGGTTAACCGCGGCCCCGACACCTATAACGGCATCCACGATACCCAGCTTTAAGTTCATTGATAATTCCTCCGCCATACGGCCGTGAGACGTGAATCGTAAAAGCCGTTCACGTCTCACGAATCACGGCCGTTAGTTACCCTTGCACTTGCAAAGTTTACGGAGATAGTCCTTGAGCGCGGCAACCTCCGCATCGGTCAGCGTCTTGCCGAAGGGCGGCATCATCGTGGATTTGCTCGTGGCCGCGCCCCCGCCCTTTATGACGTTTATTATGTCCTGGTCCGACAACTTGCTCATCTCCACGGTGTTGGTATGGTTCCTCGGGCTTACGGGCTGACTTTTCGTGGCGTTTGGCCCGTCGCCCTTGCCTTCAAGCCCGTGACACTGCGCGCAGTAAAACTTGTAGTTGGCCTCGGCGGCCGCGGCTTGCGCGTCCGACATACGCGAGAGCGCTAAAAACGCCGACAACGCTGCAACCGCGATTAATGTCTTTCTAATCATTTGCTTATTACCTCCTGCGAGGGGATAACCCTCCCTCGGATATTTTCGCTTTATCAGGGCTAAAGCCCTGAGTTGGCGCCGCTTCACTTTGAACCCCTACTTTAATCCGGCCACGAACTCGGCTAAGTTTTTCAACTCCGAATCGCTCAACGCCCCAGTGTAGACCGGCATATCCTTCACCGGTTTGAAGACCTTGGGGTTCGTGAGATAGGCGTATATCCAATCTGGATTGAGCCTGTCGCCTGCGCCTACGAGCGTCGGCCCAGTGAGTCCTCCGACGACCCCGGCGCCTTTTTTCACCTCGTGGCACCCGTAGCAGCCCTGCTTCTTCTCAAAGACAACCCTGCCCTGCGGGCCGCTCTTTGGCTGAATGTTAGCCGCCTTAACATCCGAGGATTTCAGCGACATGAGATAATCGCTCACGTCCTTTGCCGCCTTCGCGTCAAGTTTTGCGTGGTTTGCGCCGTTCTTTTTCGTCAGAGAATAAAACTCCATCGGCCTTATGGGTTTTGGGTCTTTTAGCCATTTTTCAAGAAATTCCTTCCGGAACTTGCTCCCTGCATACCAAAGCTCAGGGGCTTTCTTGGTGAGCATGTCCTCAATCGTCTTCTCTTTAGCTGGGCCTTGAATCTGATGGCATCCCCCGCAGTTCTTGGAATCGAAGATCCCCTTGCCCTCCGATACCCCGGCAAAGGCGATGGCCGCAAAGGCCAATACACCCGCCGCAAATATTGAAAATACCGCGATACTTGAAAACACACTCACTCTCATGTAATGCCTCCTTTTACCGTCTGTAATCTGTGTAATCACTGCCGAAGGACTTCTTTCAACCCTTTTTCAATCTCACCCTTTTCGACAAACCCCCTGAATATCCGCCTGATTATCCCTTTCTTATCTATAAGAAAGAGCCACGGCTCCCCTATTACGCCATAAGTCTCGCCGAGGGCAACCGACTCGCTCACCGGCCCCCAGAACTTCGATGCCCTGTGCTTAGTAAGGACTCCGGCTGCGTCTTTTTCGTATTGCTCCTGCAAGTCGCTCACACTCCTCCATACCCTCTCGCAATATACGCAATGGTCAGGATTGCCGAACATGAGGAGTATGACCTTGCCTTCTTTATTGGCCTTTTTCAATTCTTCCGTATTCAGCGGGGCAGACGACCCCAACCCGACCGCTGGAGCGCCCTCAGGTAATCCCCTAAGTCCGGCCTCAGATGACAACGGCAGAAAATGTATTAAGGCAACCGCGAATATTAGAAGCGGTAATTTTTTAATCACTTCACTTTCCCTTTTACGTCCAACACAAGGCCGATTTCCTCATTGAGGGACGTGTCCTCTTGAATTTTTTTTACATCATATTTTTGTCCGTCATGTCCGTGACCCGACGCCTCCGCGCCGCCCTTTTCCGCGGCAGACGGCCTTTCGACGTTGTGATATAGAGGCCATTTTCCCTCGACGGCGGCAATGGAAATATCATGGCTCTTGCCCGGGTATATGGTCAGGGTCTCTTGGGTCTTAGGCTCTGAAATAGGATACCCGTCCTCATGGGTGACAAGGAAACCTTTGGGAAATCTCAGCTTGTGCGGGAGATACCCGATGTTGGCTATCCTCACACGGACCCGTTCGCCGTCCTTTGCATCCATTACTTGAGGGGCGTGTGCGGTAACGGCCTTATTATTTATCGTCGTTATGTCGTTATCCATAATATTTGCAGGATGGCCTTGCCCGTGACCGCCGGAATCGGCCCGGCTGTTCCAGTCGCTTATGACATACGCGAACTCCCTGTCAAAACCCTTTTCTTCCTTCGCCTCCACTATGAAGAGGCCGAACATCCCCCGATTGAGATGCTCAGCCATTTTCCAACTGCAGTGATAGAGATGCGTTCCGGCAGGCTGCGCCTCAAACTCATAGACGTATTCGTAACCCGGGTCGACCGGCACCTGCTCCTGCAGCGCAATTCTATTGTCTACACGGAGGCCGTGAAAAAACATGCCGTGCTTTGCCCCGCTCATATTCCTCAGCTTAATCCTGACGGTATCTCCCTCTTTGACCCTGATGACTGGGCCCGGAAACTCGTTGTTGTACGTCCATACCGGAAACTTCACGCCCTTCAATTCAATCTCCCCTTCCGTTACCGTGAGGGTAAACTCCTTTACCTGCGCGCCGGAAATAGACGGGACAGTCAAGATTAAGGAAATACATATAAACCAATGACGCAAACGGAATAACGCGCCGTTCTTAAAGTCTTTCATCTTCACTTCTCCATTGCGTCGAGGGTCGTCTCAAGCTCATCTTTCGTAAACTCGCCGATGAATATCTTTTTGAGTATTCCATTTTTATCGATTACAAACGTCCATGCCTCGCCCATTGTCACGAAGCCGAAGAGCCTTTTTAACGTGACGGTCTCCTCATCCGCCGCGCCGAGCATGTCCTGCCCTCCCTTTACGACATAGACCGTCCCGCCCCCGCGTGAAACCGCTTCCTTTATAACCCCTTCAACCAAATCGCAGCTTCGGCACTGCATCGGGTTTGACAATAATAAGAGCACGACTGCTTTACCTGCGACGTGAGCGTCTTTGATTGAACCCTCAAGAGGGGCCTTTTCGCCGACTTTAACCTTAGACGTCTTCAAGACCTCGGTTGAGGCATAGAGGTCATCCGGCAAGACGGTGAATATATTTACCTGCGCCAATATAAACATCGCCGCAAGGAGGTAAATGTTTTTTAGGAAACTCCCCTCTTTCATTCCTTTAAAAGCCCCTCTATGTTTTCTTTGATGTCTTCGCTTGCCGCAAACACTTTGTAGATAAACCGCACATGGCCGGATTTATCAATAATAAACAGCCACGGCTGCCCTTGCACTCCGTAGGCCTCTTTCAACCGGACGCCTTCGGGCGGCGGGACGATCATTTTTGCGTGCTCTATCTGTTTCTGGAGAAAAAAAACCCTGTTGTTGAAATTCTTCGTATCCTTCATCATCGCGTAGATATATCTATCCATCCTATCGCACCACGGGCAATGGTCCGGAAAACCGAGCATAAGGACGATAACCTTACCCTCCCTGTTTGCATCCTCCAACTCCTTCAATATGAGAGGGGCAATATCACCGACCCTTATCTTCGATTCGCCGCGCGCAATGCCCCTTAACGGCAGGTTTGTGGCGCGGGCATCCGTTGTGCCAGCAATTAAAAAACAAAGGACTAAAAGGCTAAAAAAGGTTTTAACGGCCGCAAGAGAATTCATTCGATTTTTTTCCGTTTATTCGTCAGCCCAATCAGCCATAACATAAGAGGATAAAAATCACGGCAGGCCGCCTTATTGCGGCCCGCCGTGACAAGGCTATTTCTGTGAGGCTGCTTTTTTATCCTTTTCAAGTTCCGATTCCGGTATCTTCGTCGGCTTGCCGAGCGGGTAGGCGTCAAGGTCTATGCCTTTGGGATAGAGGCCGCCCTTTTCATCCTTGCCCAAATAAACCACGGCCATCAGAAGTCCCCCGTGATAGACGCCGTCATTTGTGGCATGCGGGACCACATGGCAGTGCCATACCCATCTGCCTTCTTGATCGGCTGTGAAGATGTAGTCCTTCCTCTCGCCCGGAAGCAGCGACGCTGAATCCGACCTCATGTCCTTGTCGGATATCAAGCCGTTATAAGGGGGGACATACCTGCCGTCCCATGCAACCCAGTGGAGGGTATGGCCGTGAAAGTGCATATTATGCGGCCAGCTTCCGAAGTTTATGAACCTAACCCGTATCTTCTGGCCGGACTGCGCAAGGAGCACGTTGGGATACTCATCCGTCCACGCATTTCCGTTAAGCGTAAAGAGATTCATGCGGGCGATGTTCCTCGGATGTCCGACCTCAACGCTCTGCTTCTGAGTGCTGGTAGTCGGCGAGAATCCCTCTTCCTTCGAGAACTTGCTGTCCCACTCATCGAGCATAACGACGACGTCCTGATCCACCTTCTCTTCGTCCTTATCGTGGATGACTATCGCGCCGTAAAGCCCCATGTCCATGTGTTCGTTGGCGTTAACGTGGCAATGATAGATATGTGTGCCCACAGGAGACGCCACGAATTCATAGGTGAACATCTGGTCCATCTTTACCGGCACCTGCGCCACGTTTTGGGTGCCGTCATGGTCGTATGCTATGATCGTCGGCCCGTGTATGTGTATGGTATGATTATTTTTGCTCTTATTCCTGAAGATGATCCTCACGACGTCGCCTTTATTGGCGATGACGGTCGGCCCAGGCACAGGGCCTTGCGGATACGCCTGCTTCTTGCCGTGCGGAACGAATGCCCAGACCGGAAACACCACGCCCGCGATGTCCTGCGTGCCCTCGACCGCGTCTATCTCGTATTCCACGGTCTTGCCGCTCAACGGGACACCCAACTTCTTCGCCTGCCCCAACGCCCATTTTCCGCCGTCGGTCTGCGCGTCTACTTTGTTGATTACCTTGGCAAACCCGGCCTTAACCGCGACATCCACGCTGCTTACATCAATGAGCGTCCTTACCTCTTTGATGGGCAACCCGATGGTCACGGCCCAAGCTGGGGCAGCCGTCATGACGAATAACGCCGCTGTCGCGGATACTAAAGCTGCCGTAATCTTACTCATCTTTCTTAGCCTCCTCATTGATTGTTATGGATCCCCGCACAAAATTATTTCAACTCGAAGTTCGCGTGAACAATGCCCTTTGCGGGCACCACCACCTCCTTTGTCAGTAGTATCGGCTTGTCATAAAGAGGCCTGCCGTCATCATCCAACCCCTTTACCTTCCAACTCTCGTGCCATACCTTGAGGGTATATTTGCCCGGAGGGACGTTGTCGAGGATGAATGAGCCGGTCTCGTCGGTAACGGCGTGATAGGGATGTTCAAAGACCATCGCGTAGCTCCTCATGTGGGTATGGGAGTCGCAAGTGATATCAACCTGCCCGGTCTTCCTCACCCTCTTGACTATCACCTGATTTTGCTTAGGCTGTCCGAAGTTGAACATCTGTCTGCCTTCCACGTCCATATTCGCGTTATGCAGCACCGTATCCGAATTCGTGGTGGCAAGCTCTGTCCCCTTTACCATCGTGATTACATGCGGCGTAAAAGCGCATTTCTTTTGGTCCAAGTCGGTCTGCTTCTTCCTGTCTATAGCCTTGCCGGTTTCTATCTTCTCTAAATAACCTATCGCAAACTTTACGCCGTTGTCACGGCCCACGATAATCGCCTCCGACGCCTTCTCCTTGCCGCAGACATCCTGATTCTTGTTGACCTTGACGGCCGCGAGCTTAGGCGCCGCGCCGATAAACTTCACGTGCCCTATTATCTGTCCGCCGTCTTTAACCTCTACTTCGTCATAAGCAAGGGCCGTATTCCCCGTCCAGAGCGCCGCAACGGTTAAGAGCGCTGCGACTGAAAGCCTTTTCATTTGATATGATTCCTCCTTTTTGTTTTTAATCCTTGCGCCGATACCGGACATCCCGCATCTCACATCCCGAAACGTTTCTTGGCCTCATCCACTATCTCGTCGGTTATCTCCCTGTGTCCTTTTTCCGAGGCAAAGTCCTCGATGGCCTTTACGGCCATCCCCCTCGCAAAGACCGGTATCTTGTCGAGCCTTGCAATCGCCGACGGGGTCCACTCAAGCGTTATCCCGCCTTGAGAGGACTTATCCTCTATTTTGAACTCGCCGCTTGCCACAAAGACGTTTGCGGGCGCAAGTCTCAACACGTTTTCCGCCGTATTCCCCATCAACGGAATAGCGGCCTTGTGCAGCCCATGACGGCCGACAACCGCAAAGGATGCCTTACGTTCATGCACGGCCTTTAAAATCTCGTTGAATGACTTGCCGGCAAGAAGCGTGGTCTTTATCTCAACCCCTCTGGCCTTTGCAACCTTATAGGCCGTGTCAAGATGCGCTTGATAAAGTTTAGCAAGCCCCTTGTCTATAATCTCATCATGGAGTTTTTCCTGCTCCTTGAACTTAAAAACCTTCGCGGCCTCCTCGGAGAGAGCGCCCGCGATATTTCTGAAGGCGACCTGATGAAAATACGGGTCAAAGGCGGCCACGGCCTCCACCTCTCCGCCGAAGACCTTTTTGAGACCTATCGCCGCCATCAGGGCAGCGTATGAACACGGACTGCCGTCTATCCCAACGAGGATCCTGTCGTCAAATGAAGGCGTTTTAAGGACGAGCATATCCGCGCTTATATGCCTTGCCACGCGCTCGCATACGCCGCCAAGGAGGCTTGATTCGACGGTTCCCATGCCAAGCCCGCCCATGACAACTAGGCCGTAGCCGCCTTCAGTTGCCTCCGCTATAAGCTCAGAATAATTCTTGCCTTCCCTGTTTTTTCTCTTGATATTACCTGTGCCCTTAGCGGCCGCGAGCGCCTCGAACTTGTCAAGGTAAGAATCCGATATTATGCCCAATCCCTTCGCTATCAAGCTCTCATGTATCGTCCGCTGCCGCGCAAGCACGGCCTCGGACTGGTATTCCTGAGGCAGCCCTGTCTCCATATCCATGAAGCGCGACTCGTGTAATTTGGCCGCATAGACGTGGCACCCCGTTATCTCGGACATGAAGACGCCGCCTATGGCCAAAGCGGCCTCGGCGCCCCAGTCCGAGTACTTCGAGTTATCGAGGGCAGTTAATATCTTTCCGAACATAATCGCACCCGTCCTTTCATTTCTTTCTTTTTCGGAGGATAAACCAGTACTCGCCGAACCCGGTCAAGGCAATGCCCATGAAGGCGTAGATATAAACCCATGCCGGCGTTCCTGTTTCGAGGAAAACATAGTGCCATGAAGACAGGCTCATGATAAGCCCGTGCTCGCCGTTAGACCCGTCCCACGCATTGAGCGCAAACGGTATGAATTGGCCTTTTTCGAACTGGATATCGTTCTTATCCTTCGTAGAGAGCGGCCTTTTCATCACGACCCGCCAGCGTCCGTCCTTCCATGCGGACTTGGACAAAACCTGCCGCTCTTCGGGGGCCTCGGCCTTTAGCGGCTGATTGAACCCCCTGGCCACTGCCTCCTCCACGCCGGGTTTTCCCTGCGCCGCCAAGTCGGCATTCCAGACCCAGAGGTTTACGGGGTTGCTTGAATCGCCCCTGAAAAATGACGGCTTTTTCGCCCCGCCCGATACGGTAACGGGGAACTGCAACGCTATCGAGTCCCTGAAGTTGCCGGGCTTTCTCGGAATATCCTCCCAGCTTAGATAGCCCTTGTAAGCCGGAGGAACATTGTATTCCAATTCCTGCTTATGCAGGGTGTCCTCGAACCTGTCGCTCCACTCCATGAGAAAGGCAATCTCAGTGGGGTTATAAACGGCCTTTATCCCAACGAGTTCAACCGAAGGGTTCTCCCATCTGGGATTCGCTATGACCTGCCCCGCAAGGCTCACGTCAATGCCTTCCGTTGAATTCCATAACGGCGCGTCCACGGTGAACGGCAGGTCGCCGCTTACAAACTTTGCCTTGAGCACGGAGGCGCTCAAGACCTCTTTTTTCTGGAGCGAGACCACGTAATTCGCCAAGTGCCATCTTTCTTCATCTTTTAACGAATCTGCGAACGAGGGCATCGGAGTGCCGTTAAGTCCCGTGTTGAATCTCATGTAAATATCGTCGGCGGCATTGCCGGCCTTGTACCTCCAGCCTTTCGTAAGGTCAAAGGGAAGGATGGGGTCTTTCCTGAACTTGTCCTTGAGCTTGGGCGCGTTTGGACCATTTCCCGTGCCGCTCTCGCCGTGACACTCCCAACATTTCATTTCCCCGAATATCTTACGGCCTTTCTCTATGCTCTCGGACGACGATTGTATCTTGGGGGCGGTCTTCACCACCTGCTTATAAGGGTCTGAATCCGGTTCAGTGAACCCCTTGAAAAAGGTCTTGATGTAATATATTACCTGCCATCTCTGCTCCTCCGTGAGGCCGTTCTTGCCGCTTTCTCCGCCAAACGTCTGCATCGCGGTCCCGGGGATGCCTCTGCTTATAGTTCTAAAGAGGTCCTCGTCGGTCGGAAGCTCGCCGCTTTGGGTGGTGCGGAATTTATAAAGCCCAAGCGTGAAGTCCCTCGGCCTCGGCATAAGCTGATAAGCCGCAGGGCCGTCGCCGTCGCCAAGCAGGCCATGACAGAAGCTGCACCTCTTGAAATATACCGCCTTACCCTTTTCAAGCATCTCAGGGGTCGCCGACGGTTTTGCCTTTGACGGCAGGTCCGAGGCAGCCGCTGCGCTTGCCAGCGCCGTAAAAAGCAATATCGTTGTCAACGCCTTCACGATTTCCTTCATCCTTAAATCACCTAAGTCTGCTTTTTTTGCCGGACAAAAAATCCCTTGTCTGCCGGCCTTTTCGCGTCGTTAATGTTTCTCCGGCATCCTTGGGGTCTTTTGCGCCATGTCGTACTCGGCAAACATTATCTTCCACCTCTCGTCTTCCGTGAGGCTCTGATTCCATGCGGGCATGGCGGAATCCCACGGGGTCGCTTCGATAGGCAGGCCCACGCCGCCCGTTGAAATCCTCCAGAAGGTGTAGCCCTCCACGATAGTCTCGATCGTGCCGTTGTCCGTGAAGTTTATGGGTCTCAGTTTGAAACCGTCGGCCATCGGGCCGTCCCCTGATACGCTGTCGCCGTGGCACGGGCGGCAGTTCATGGCATAAAGCGCGCGGCCCTCAAAGAGATTTTTCTCCATGAGCGCGGCCTTTGCAATTTCTTTGCTTACGTTCCCCGACTTAAGCCCGCTCAAAAATTTTACCATCTGCTCCGACGGGATAAAACCAAGGGCATGGCTCTCCGGGTTGGCCTCCTTCCACTTGGCAACGTCCGGACCAACCTGTGAGACGAATTCAACATGGCCGGACTTGGCCTCTTCTATGAATGCGTTTACGTTTGCGTCCTCAGGATTTGCGAACGGGTTTTTCAAGTCCTCCATCTTTTTCGGGAAGTTCGACGAAGGGTGCTGTATCCTCAATGATAGAGGGGCGAGGACATTAGGAGACCAGTGGTCGTAGACCAGCCATCCGACCAACAAGGGGATTATGACGAGCGCCGCGCCCCTTGGCAGCGTCCCGTAAGAGCCGTCGAAAAATGCCTTTACCGGCCTTGTGAAATCACTAAACCTCTCGTCCGAAAAGGTAACGTAGAGGGCCATCGCCGCAGCCGCGAGCGCCATATAAAAAAGCATAAGCGTGCCCGGGACGGGAAGCGCAAACGGCATCCCGGTAATCCGCCTTGACGCAAACGGGATGAGCCATTTAACCGCTCCGTAGATGACGGCCATTGATATGCAGATGCCCCAAAAAAAACCCGGCTTCTTGGATGCGGCGGCGGGGGCGGAAGGGTCCGCCGCCCCGCGCCCCGCGCCTCGGTTCACGGCCTCTTTAAGCATCTTGACGACCGACGGTAATATTCCTTTTTTTCCCTCGCCCATCACTTCGCCTCCCCCTTTTGCAGCAGCAGGAACGCGAGGATATCCTGATAATCCTTCACGGTCATCGCCTCAATGAGGTCTTCCGGCATAACGCTTTTGTTCTTGTCCATTACCAGCTCTTTCATTTCTGATTTCAGGACGCGCGCCTTGACGTCCGCGTTTATGCCTATCTCAACCGATTCGGCGTCCTCGGATATTTTTACGCCCGATATCTTCCTTCCGTCGTTGTCGAACTTCTCCTTGCCGTCTTTGCCGATTACGGTATAGGTTTCGTACCCCGGCGTAAATGACGCCGCAGGCTGCAATATGGCCTCTGATATGGGTTTGACCCCTTTAAGCCCTATCGCGCTCAGGTCCGGGCCGAGGGCCTTGCCCTTGCCCTTGAGCGTATGGCAGCCCGCGCAATTCAACCCCTCGAAAAAAACCTTCTCGCCGTTGCCGGGGTCTCCGCCGCCGGCGGCGGACGCCGCGGCGATCCTGTCATAGAATTTCTTCGCTATCTCCGACGGGTTTTTGATGATATTAATATCCACGTCGCCGCCCTGGCTCTGCAGATACGAGATGACGGCCTTTATTTCACCGAGGCTCAACGATATCGGCGGCGCGTAGACGATGGCCATTTCGTTCTTGTATCCGTCCACCACGTAGGCGCTGGGGTTTGCGAGACTCTCCGTAAGATAATCCGTTGCGGTATACGGCAACCCCGTGGCCTTCTCGCGGGCATGCGCTCTCTCCACCGCCCTCTGGCCTATCGGAAGCGGAAATTTTTCGCCGAATTGACCGAGGTTAGGGCACCGGACGGCGCTGCCCTTGTCGCCGATGCTGTGGCACGTAAAGCACCTGCCCTTGCCCCAGAATATCGTCTCCCCGCCTTCAGGACTGATATCCACGGGCCCGCCTGCCGTCTTTTCTCCTCCCGTCAGGTTCGTCACTGCGTTGCCGATCCAAAGGAACGCCGCCAAAATGACTACAAGGAGAATAAATACCTTCCCGACAACGCTGTGCATCATGCCCTCCGTTCAATATCTGCATCTCAGGGCTTAGATTAGCAATTCCTTTTCCCCCCTCCCCCCTCGCGGGGGAGATGGGTAACGGATGTAAAGACATGCTAAGGCATGTCTTTACGGGAGGGGGCAGCCCTGAGATAACCTTTAACCCTGATAAACTCAGACCTAAAGGTCTGAGCTACATTTCACCCTTCTTTTCTTCGGGCTTCTCGGCGGACGAAGCCTTGCCTTTGGCCGCGGCAAGCCCGCCGAGCCAAAACATGAAGGCCACTCCCGCAAGAAAAACTAACACCGAAAGACCTACCATCTGCGTCATCGTAAAATTGCTCGGCGTGAACGACCACGACGACGTGTCCCTCATCACGCCGAATATGTGCCAGTCGCTCCTAAGCCCGGACCTTATGAAACCCATAAGCCCCATGTTCATGGTTATGATTATCGTTAAAAGCAAGAGCGCGTACTGGCTCCGCGTCGTCATCTTTCCCCATTTGAGTTCCCCTATGACCTTGGCGCCCCTAAAGAGAAAAACGTCAATCGCGGTAACGAGGATGAGACAGCTTATGAGCTGAAGGAACTGGGATACGGCAATATTCCGGAGAAACGGCGACGCCTTTTCCATGACCACAAAACCGTAGACGCCGAGGAAGAGCACGACGTTGAACGCCGTGATTGCGAGGTATAGACCCTGCGCCAAAACCCCGCGGTCTTTCAACGCTAGGATAACGGCCGCGACGGCCGCGGCGCACTCAAAGGTCAGCAGATAGCCTACAATCCTAAAGTAATACGCGCGGTCCGCGGGCAGATCCATGGCCGCAGGATTAAGCCCCAACAGATAGACCGCATACTGGCCGACTAATATCACGGCGACAGCGCCCGCGAGGGTAATGACTATCTTAGGCGCCCTTCCCTGCGCGCTTACCGGTACCCTCTCCCCTTTATTCCCCCTCCTGTACAGGAGGAAACTTACGAACGTGGAGAGTATTATAAGATTCACGACCGCGTTTTTTGCGGGCATAAGCCCGAGAAATTTCAGCGTTGGGTGATACTGGCTCCCTCCCATCTGCGAGACCTCGGCGCCGCTTAAAGGCAGGTTGTGCGGCGTGAGCCAGACGGCGAATGATATGACGATTGCAGCGAGGATGAACTTGATGTATTTGTAATACCTCTCTGAGCCGGGTATCCTTGTCATTCCGCTCCAGAGATAATAGTTGCTTATCAAAAAGAGCGAACCTACGAGCATGGCCTGTATGATGAACGTCCACGAGAAATCCCCGCCCATCATGTTGTTGCCCATGACCGCGCTCGTGGAGTAAATCTCTCTGCCCAAATAGTAACCCGCAAAAGGCAGCGGGATAAGCCCGGCAATGGCCACAAAGTTGCTAATATACCCCATCCAATCGTAGTGCGCCTTATCTTCCGGCGTCTTTGCGCCAATGAACTTGACGGCCGCATACGACCCGGCCACCAACCCGCCGAAGGCGAGGTTGCCGAGCATCCTGTGGATAGCCATCGGGCTTGCAAGGATATTTTCAAAGGCCTGCCATGACGTGCCTGTAATGTCTCCCTTTTCACTCACCCCGGCTGGACCCATCATGAACCCCGCCCACGAGTTCGCCATCTGCATGATGGCAGTTCCGAAAATATTCAAGAGTATGCCGATGAATATGTGCGCGCTCTTCCTGTCCTTTATTATCAAGAGGCCGCCGCCGAGCGGCAGAAAATAGAGGAGCGTCATAAATATCCGCGTGTCGCCCCGCATCTTAGGGCCGATGCCTCCTAAGAAAAATATGACGCCGATGAGGAGCACTGCGGCGCCCAACGCCCTAAGGACCCACCGCACCCCCTGAGGGAAAGGCTCTCCCCCCTTCAACCAACCCCATCCGTAATAGTAAAGGTAGAGACAAAAGGTCTCGCCGAAAAAAAGTAAGGCGTAGACGAACATGACGTTCTTGAAAATGCCCGCCATATACCCCATAAACGTGGGATAGAGCGTGAAAAGCGCGAAGGCAAGAAGCCCGCCGAAGGCCGCGGTTGTGGCGTAGGCCACGCTCAAGAGGGACGTGAACTCATAGGCCACCTTGTCGAACTTAACGTCTTTGTTCTTCCATCCGACTACCTCAATGAGGACCGCAAAGAGCGGAACGCCCAGAACGAACGCCCCGAAAAAAAGATGCATCTGCGCCAAAAACCAGACAACCTTCCTCGAATCAAGCCCCGCAACCTGCCGGTACTCGTTAGGCTCAAGGGCATAGGCGGCGGTGGACGCCAAGAGAATAAACAGCGCGGTTAAGAACGGTCCCCACGTTCCGAGCGAAACGAAAAATCTGCTTCTTAATGATTTGTGCATCCACGCCGTTATAAGATTACAGGTATACTTCATCTCTGTCTCACCTCTATATTTCAACCCTCATAAAACAGCGCGGGCGCGGGTGCGGTTCTTGAATAAAATGACGTGTAAATATCCTTAACCGTGATGACGATGGACAACCGCGCGCCTGCCCGACCGAAAGCAAAACAAAAAAACCTAATCTTCCGTCGTTCCCATGCCGAACTCGTTGGAACGATAATCGTCCCATCCACGCTGCCACGCCGCACAACCTAAATCAAAACAAAAAAGACCTTAATAGCATTATTTGGCGGCAAAAAAACGCCTTTTTGGAACAGACGCAGCGGGTTCAAGTTTGCAACCTGAATCTTTTATTTCGTAATTGAAAAGACTGCGGCATTTTTCAACATAAGGAAACGTCCATATACTTCAGTGGAGCAGGCTGCAAACCTGCTCCCGCCCAGCACACCCCTCATCCATCACATTCCTGAACTCATCACATCATTACTCGCTACGTCTGCCGTCTTTTTGCCGCCCTTGCCCTCTTTACCTTTGACGCCTTTGCAAGCGACTCAAAGGTCGTGCCCTTGAGGTGTTCAAGGAACCTCTGCTGCGCATCCTTCCAGACATCATGCACGGGACACAACTCGTCCCTTACGCAAAAACCGGAATGTATCAGACAGTCATTTAAAAAGATTGGACCTTCTACCGCCTCGATTATCTCATACAGGTTTATCTCAGAGGGCCTTTTAACGAGAACGAAGCCGCCTTCAAACCCTCTAATAGACCTTATATGACCCTTCTTGGCCAGCGTTTGAAAGAGCTTTGCAAGATAGGCCGTTGACACACCCTGTGCCTTTGCAATCTCCCCCACGTCGGTCGGCCCCCCATTGGGCTTCATCGCAAGGTGAAGGATGCCCCTTATGGAATAATCCGCGGCCTTACTTAACCTGAACATGAGGTCGTCCGTATACTAAAAGATTGATTTATTACTATTAAGACCCTTTTTATCCTATTTTCAATTTCTTGTCAAGTTTTTTTTGACGCCGAGGCGACGGCAAAGTTGAGGACGTGCCTTTTCTCGGACAACGAGATTGATTTGCGCACGGCCTTGCGAGACGGAAGCGGAGACGAGGTATGGAAAAACTTTTATTCCGCGCAGCAGCCGAAAAACCCGAAAGGCGCCGCATAAACGAAAACCTGTTCAAAAAATGCAGCCGGACGATGAGCCTTATAGGGAGGGGGGTACTCGGTTATCGGTTTGGGAACGAGGAGGGCATTTGCATAAGATAGGCATTTGTAGCGCAGACCTTTAGGTCTGCGTCTTTGCCGCAGGCCGCACGGAAGACGGCCGCCGGATGGCAGGGCTAAAGCCCTGCGCTACGCGATTTCCTTCTTGTTCCCAAGCAGAGCTTGGGAACAAGAACATGACCCGCATACCGCGCTCAACATGCCACGAAAAAAACCTTCGTTGCGACTATTTTATCGTCGAGATATAAATCCACCCTCCAATGGCCGATGAATTCATCCATACCGTAAGAAGGGTCTATGGGTTTCAAGAGCTTGCCTCCAAAGGACGGAGTCAACCTCAGCCAGAACCAAAACCTCGCATCCGCGAATGCGTTCCCACGCTGGAGCGTGGGAACGATAGCATAGTTTGCGCGGTCTTGTTCCCTGCCGTCCGGCC